>NZ_LSJW01000188.1:0-39910 GCF_001557335.1 Microbacterium sp. CCH5-D1 | reverse complement strand
TGTTCGACGTGTCGACGGCCGGGGGCATCGGCGGCAGCGACCGCCAGTTCCAGACGACGGTGCTGTTCCTGTGGGAGCTGGCGTTCTTCCGGCGCAACCTGGGTGAAGCGTCGGCGGTCGCGATCCTGCTGTTCCTGCTGATCGTGCTCATCGGCGTGATCAACTTCCTCATCTCCCGACGCATCTCCACCGGGGATGCACCGAAGGGCCGCGCCGCCCGCCGCAGCGCGCGCACCGCCGGCGGCGCGGCTGCGACCGCAGCCGCAGCCTCAGCCGGCACGACGATCGCCATCACGACCGAGGAGAACGCGCGATGACCGCCACGCAGGCGCTGAGCGTCCCCGAGAAGATCCGCCGGCGCCGTGCCGCCACCGGAGGCACGGCCGGCATCGGCAGCCGCCCCGGCTTCCTCACCTATGGCCTCCTCGCTGCCTTCATCATCGGCAGCGTGTATCCGCTGTGGTGGTCGGTCGTGGTCGCGAGCGGCACCAACGCGACGCGCGGGGAGACGCTGCCCCTCATCCCCGGCGGCAACTTCTTCACCAACGCCGCCAAGGTGTTCGACGCGATCCCGTTCTGGCTGGCGCTGGGCAATTCGTTCCTCATCTCGGGCATCATCACCGTCTCGGTGGTCACGTTCTCGACGCTCGCCGGATACGCGTTCGCCAAACTGCGCTTCAAGGGGCGCGACGGACTCATGGTGTTCGTGATCGCGACGATGGCCATCCCGACGCAGCTGGGCATCATCCCGCTGTTCATGCTGATGCGCGAGCTGGGCTGGACCGGCTCGATCGGCGCCGTCATCGTGCCGACTCTCGTCACGGCATTCGGTGTCTTCTTCATGCGCCAGTACCTGGTGGACGTGATCCCCGACGAGCTGATCGAGGCTGCGCGCATGGACGGCGCGAACCAGTTCCGCACGTTCCTGACCGTCGGGCTCCCCGCGGCCCGGCCCGCCATGGCGATCCTCGGCCTCTTCACCTTCATGACGGCGTGGACCGACTACCTGTGGCCGCTGATCGTGCTCTCCCCCCAGAACCCGACCCTGCAGACGGCGCTCAGCCAGCTGCAGTCGGGGTATTACATCGACTACTCGATCGTGCTCGCCGGAGCGGTGCTCGCGACCCTTCCGCTGCTCGTGCTCTTCGTGGTCGCGGGTCGGCAGCTGGTCAGTGGCATCATGGCTGGCGCGGTGAAAGGATGACCCCTATGACCCGCTCCTTCCCCGAGAACTTCCTCTTCGGTGCAGCCACGGCCGCGTACCAGATCGAAGGGGCGGCGTTCGAGGACGGGCGCACCGCATCGATCTGGGATGCGTTCTCGCGTGAGCCGGGCGCCGTGATCGGAGCGGAGAACGGCGACGTCGCGTGCGATCACTACCATCGGTACCCGCAGGATGTCGCGCTCATGAAGCGGCTCGGCCTGCAGACCTACCGGTTCTCCACCTCGTGGTCCCGGGTGCGTCCTGACGGCGGAGCGGTGAACGCCACAGGCGTCGACTTCTACGAGCGCCTGGTCGACGAACTGCTCGCCGCCGACATCCTGCCCTGGCTGACGCTGTACCACTGGGACATGCCGCAGGCGCTGCAGGAGGTCGGGGGATGGACGAACCGCGACACCGTCGACCGCTTCCTGGAGTACGCGGGGACCATGCACGATGCGCTCGGCGACCGGGTGAACGTCTGGACCACGCTGAACGAGCCGTGGTGCTCATCGTTCCTCTCCTACACGGCGGGTGAGCACGCGCCGGGGCACACCAGCATCGCGGAGGGGCTGCTCGCCGCGCACCACCTGCTGCTCGCGCACGGCAAGACGGTGCAGGAGCTGCGGGGGCGCGATGCCTCGCTCAATCTCGGCATCACGCTCAACCACACCGTCGCCGATCCTGCCGACCCGCAGAACCCGGCCGACGTCGACGCCGCCCGCCGCGTGGACGGACAGTTCAACCGCTGGTTCCTCGACCCGATCTACCGCGGCACCTATCCGGCCGACATCGTCGAGGACATCCGTGCGGTGGACGTTGAAGCCGTCGCGACGTTCGAAGCGGCTGTGCACGACGGCGACCTCGATACGATCGCGCAGCCCATCGACACCCAGGGCGTGAACTACTACCACGGCGACTTCGTCTCGGGCACGGCACCGACCGAGGAACCCGTTTCGGCCGAGCCCGACACCGAGCGCGTGCGCCGCAGCCCGTATCCGTCGAGTGCGGGCATCCACGCGGTCGAGCGAGGTCTGCCCCGCACGGCGCAGAACTGGGAGGTGCAGCCCGAGGGGCTCACCCGTGTGCTGCAGCGGGTCTGGACGGAGTACGCCGAGCCCGCGGGAACGGTGCTCTACATGACCGAGAACGGCGCGGCCTACGACGACGTCGTGGTGGTCGAAGACGGCGAGCCACGCGTGCACGATGCCGACCGGGCCGAGTTCCTCCGGCTGCACCTGGGTGCCGTGCTCGACGCGGCGGAGGCGGGTGTCGACGTGCGCGGCTACTTCTACTGGTCGCTGTTCGACAACTTCGAGTGGGCCTGGGGCTACGACAAGCGCTTCGGCATCGTGCGCGTCGACTATGACACGCAGGAGCGCACCCTCAAGGACTCCGCCCACGAGTACACCCGCATCATCGCCGCTCGCGCGCTCTGAGCCGGGCGCCGGGGATAGTCTGACGGCATGACGCGTGTGTGGCTCACGCCGTGGGAGTGGGCGTGCTGCGGAGACCCGTTCGAGATCGGCGGCGAGGTCGACTTCGGGATCCGGTCGCGTGATCCGGAGGGTCTGGTCGACGAGCTGGGGGCGGAACTGGCTGGCACCGTCGATGCGCTGGAGTCGCATCACGAAGAGGAGCACGCGGATCGGGTTCGCGGCAGAGTCGTCGCGGTGCATGAGGTCAGTCGGGAGGTGGTCGAGCGCAGGTTCGAGCACTTCGTGGACCCATTCGCCCGGGCCCGGACCGCCGGTAGGCTGCAGCTTCCGAATGGCGTGTCCGCGGGGGCGAGATTCTCGCGGCAAGGGTCCAGCATCGAACGGGTGCCCGGCACGACCCGCCTGTCTCCCGTCGGCGGACTACCGGTCGCGGCCGTCGAGTATCACGGGCCGTCGACCCGACCCGCTGACGCCGAGGATTCGCCGGTCGAGGAGCGGCGACGTCAACGGATCGGTTGGCTCGTCGACGTCGACGAGCTCCAGCCCGCCCCTCGAATCGCGTGAATGGTTCGATCCGCGGTCGAGATGCGACCATTTGCGCGATTCGAAGCGAGATGGCCGCGTGACCGGTGAGAATAGGGCGATGGAAGAGGATGTGCGTTGATGTCGCCCCGAGCGACCATCGAAGAGGTGGCGTCGGCTGCCGGTGTCTCCCGCTCCACCGTGTCGCGGGTCGTGAACGGGTCGACGGCCGTGAGTCCCGAGGCCCTCGCCGCCGTGCGCGCAGCCATCGACGAGCTCAACTACGTGCCCAACCGTGCGGCACGCTCACTCGCGTCGCGTCAGACGCACGCCATCGCGCTGATCGTTCCGGAGGACACCACGCGCTTCTTCGGGGACCCGTTCTTCGCTGCGATCGTCGCGGGCATCACCGGGGCGCTGGGCGGCTCGGACTACCTGCTCAACCTGCTGATCGCGAGCGATGACCCCGGCGACAAGATGACCAGCTTCGTGCGCAACGGCGGAGTCGACGGCGCGCTCATCGTGTCGCACCACACGAGCGATGCGTTCGTCGATCGGATAGCGGATGCGGTGCCCGTCGTGTTCGGCGGACGCCCTGTGCGTCGAAACGAAGGCGACTACGTCGTCGACGTCGACAACGTCGCGGGGGCGAGGAATGCCACCCAGCGATTGATCGACATCGGTCGCACGCGCATCGCCACGATCTCGGGTCCGCTCACGATGGTCGCCTCCGAGGATCGCGTACAGGGCTTCCGGGCCGCTCTCACCGGTGCGGGGCTCACCCCGTACGCGGAGGAAGAGGGCGACTACAGCGAGAGCAGCGGGGCAGAGGCCGCGAGGCGCTTGCTCGACGGGGGCCGACCTGATGCGATCTTCGTCGCGAGCGACCTGATGGCCCGCGGTGCGCTGACAGCCCTGCGCTCGGCCGGACTGCGGGTGCCGGAGGACATCGCGCTGGTCGGCTTCGACGACTCTTCGGTCGCCGTCACGACGGACCCGCCGCTCACCACGATGCGCCAGCCGATGTACGCGCAGGGTGAGGCCATGGCGCGGGTGCTGCTGTCACGTCTCGCGGGCGAGAATCCGCCGACCACGACGATCCTTCCGACCGAGCTGGTCGTCCGCGGCTCCGCCTGAGCGCCGCGCGGCCGTCAACGAGGGGAAGGACACGGCTGCGGCCCTGGCGCCCCCTCCGGGCCAGGCCCACAGCCGTGCGTCTGAGGGCTCAGTCGACGAGCGAACTGAGCAGATCACCGCCGAACAGGGAGAAGGCGGTGATGCCGGCCGAGAGCAGCAGCACCGCGGCGGTGCCGGCCACGGCGAAGACGGAGATCCCGCGACGTCCCAGCCGCTGACCGCGGAGGCCGATCGAGACGCCGGCCCTGGCGGCGAGGCCCCCGGCGTCGTCGCGATACAGCTCGGTGCGTGCGGTGAAGCGCCGGTGGAACTCCTCGGCCAGGGTGACGGCGGCCGCCATGGTCTCGGCCCGATCGAACCGTGTGCGCGACGGCAGGTAGACGTACAGGCGATCGGAGACGAGCTCGATCTCGGCACCGGAACCGAGGTCGAGCACCCGGGCCATCAGGTCGGGGGTGAAGATGTACAGGGCGTCCTGCTGATACCCCTCGGGAACGATGAGACGGAACGTCTTCGCGAAATCCCCCTCCAACTCCATGCGGGCTGCTCCGCGTCCGAGTCCGAGCGTGGGGACGATGCTGTGCTTCCGGTTCGCCAGCACGATGTGCGGGACGGATGCGGGCAGCGGCAGCTCGATGAAGGCGAACGGGCGCTGGATCGTCGCGCGCTCCTGCCCACGCGAGACCGAATGGTGCATGCCCAGCTCGAACGGCATCCGCGCGTCATCGCAGGCGATGACCGCTCGTTCGCGACCGTGCACGACTCTGGTGAAAGCCGCGCCGGGGCGGCGGGTGCGCTCGAGGAGGTCGGCGTACGCCCAGCCGTTCTGCCACGCGAATGCGGCGATCTTCACCCGACGACTCAGGCCCACCGCCCACCAGAGGAAGCCGACGGCGGCGAGCGCCGTGTACCCGATGACGAAGATCCCGAGGATCGGCGCGACCGTGAGGATGTCGCCGCGCCCGAGGAACCACAGCCCTGTCAGCATCGCGACGGCGAACAGCAGCACAGCCACCAGGATCACGAGGAATCGGCGGTGCGGCGGGATCCCGCAGATGCGCTCGTAGGTCAGGATGTCGCGGAGGCCGGCGCTTCGTCGCAGCGGTTCCAGGTCGACGGCTACAGGCTCCATGACAGTGTCGCCCACGGCCCGTTGCGCTTCTCCGTCGCAGCGGCCTTGAAGTCGGACCAGCCGTCTCCGAACTTCTCGAACGACTTCTCGTCGACGTTGCCGTCCGACCAGTGCATGACGCGACCCACGATGTAGCTCAGCCCGAAGTCGGCCCACGACTCGAAGGCCGGGCGGCCGTCGACGTTGATGCGGTGGATGATCGCCCGCGCTTCGTCGACATCGGCGTGCCCGAGCGCGACGCCCCACGTGGCCATCGCCACGGCCTGCCCGATCCCGTAGCCGTCGAGGGTCTTCACGAACAGGTCGGGCGTGACGATGTCCTTGCCGACGCGCTTGCGCACCTGTGCCTCCGCGTACTCGATCGAGGTGACGAAGGTGCGGGCGTCGCGCTTGTCCCCGCCCTCCTGCACGATCGCGGCGAGCCATTCCTTCGCCTTCGGGGCGCGGCCCAGACGCTGAGCGAGTTCGGTGCGCACGGCGAGGTAGAGCACCCACACCTCGCGGCGTCGACGCACGGTGCTGAGGCGCTCGATGTTGGCCAGCCACTCCTCGCGCGTGTGCACACCCCACTGGTCGACGAGCACCTTCTTCTCGCGGTCGCCGAGGAGCGAGGCCGTCGGATCGTTCCAGTGCCCGGAGGGGAGGTTGACGATCTGCAGGAAGCCGAGCGCGATCTCGTCGGCCTCCGCGCCAGTGGTGGAATACTCCGGCGACGCCTTGACCTTCGCGTCGGGGAGGATCCAGGTCACGAGGAAGAACAGCGCGATGACGCCGACGATCGCCCAGGCCCACCACTGACCGACGAGCCACTCGAAGATCGAGGTGATGCTGTTGAAGTCGACGCTCGCGAAAGAGTGCATTGAGGCTCCTGGGAGGGGGTGAATCCGCGCCTGTTCATAGATTGAACAAACATTCAGTGAGTAATCTATACGGCGGGGGGCGATTCGGAAAGACAGGCCGGCGGGACTCAGGAGGTGGATGCCGATGGCACGCTCCGACGAGCAGAACCGGGTGGCCAGGGAGCGCGCCAGGGAGAACATCCTGCAGGCGGCGATCGAGGCGTTCAGCGAGCGAGGCGTCGCGGGGGCGAGCATCGCCGAGATCACGAAGCGGGCCGGCGTCGCGCAGGGCCTCGTGAACTATCACTTCGGCGGCAAGGAGCAGCTCGTCGCCGCCGTGATCGACCGGTGGTTCGAGACCGTGCTCGGGTTCGCCCGTGTCGAAGGCACGCCGGATGAGATGCTCGCCGCGGTGATCGACGGCGCCCTCACCGCGACGGCGTATGCCATACCCCTGCAGCGGGCCGTGCTCGCGATGCAGCAGCAGCCGGCCACGCATCGGCTCTTCGCGGAGTCGGAGGCGCGGCACGAGGTGGGCGCCACCGCGGCGGAGGACGCGGTCCGCGACCTGTTCCGCGCGCGCGGGGCTGAGGACCCGGCGCTGGAAGAGGTCATGCTGCGCAGCACCATCGAGGGCGTCTTCGTGAAGTCCGCCGTCTTCGGCGAGACCTATCCGCTCGAAGAGGCGCGACGGTGGATGTTCCGTCGATACGGACTGCCGGAGCCCACCGCTCCCATCGCGCCCCCGGCTCCGCTCCGCGACGGCGAACCGCGGCCGCGGGCGACAGCGGCTCTGCGTCCGGATGAAGCTGTGCCGAACCCGCGCCGCTGATGCCGCGGCAGCCAGCGGGGCCCGGTCGAGAACGACCGGGCCCCGCTGGCTCCGGCGGTGCGGAGCGTGTCAGTTGCCGTAGAGGGAGACGACGCCGGCGGTGTCGACGCTCGTCATGGACAGGTCGTCAGAGGAGCCGTTGCACTGCGGGTAGTGCATGATCGACGAGGAGTCGTACGGCGTCAGCGGACGCCAGTTGTTGTCCTCGAAGCAGGTGCCGGCCTCCGGGCGGGTGTGCTCGTGGCGGAAGCCGAGAACGTGGCCGAGCTCATGTCCGAGGACGTTCGTCGGGGTCCAGGATGACCCGGGCGTCCAGATCGAGTCGTCGATGAGCACGTTCTGCAGACGCGGTGCCGTGCTCGGGAAGAACGCCCTGGCGATGTACTGCGTCGTCTGCACCGGCTCGACCGAGAACAGGACGGCGTTGTTACGCGTCGTGCAGTTGGCGTCGGCGCTGCTGTCGTAGATGAAGTTCACCTTCGACGACGCGGCCTCCCACAGCGCGGCGCCGCTCTCCATCGCGTTGACCACGTCGGCGTGACGAGCACCGAAAGCGGTGCTGACGCAGTACGTGAGGTTGCCCACCTGGGTGCTCGACCACTTGTCGTCGATGTTGTTGACCGTGTTCACGATCAGGCCGTTGGTCACGGGGTCGGCGCCGAGGAGCTGCTCGTAGAACGATCGCAGCTCGCCCTGGTTGGAGATCACCTCGTCTCCGTTGACGACGTAGGCGCCGTCGACGTCTCGATAGGTCGACGCCTCGAACTCCTGGAAGGTGGGGATGTCGTCGGCGTCGGGCGTGGAGTTGGCGGCAGCGGGGATGACCGTGCCGAGGCAGAGCGCAGCAGCCGCGGTAGCGGCGAACGCCAGTTTTCTCGTGAGTCGCAAAGTAGTAGTCCTTTTCGATCTGAACGATTCCGCGCACCCCCTCGGTACGCGGCCTCCGGGTGGACAGGGGAGCAGCTCTGCGTCCCGATCCGTCCGAAGTCCGCTCACGGTAAGCACCGCTTTCACGGGATGGCAAGGCATTTCCCGGCACGTTCACAGATTTATGCACTCAGGTCAGAAATACCGAACACTGTTCTGGTCGAAGGTGCTGCCAGGAGCCGCGAGAGGTCAGGGGTCAGGCATGACCCATGCGGGCGAAGGCGCCGAGCACGCTCCGTTCGGATGCCGTGAGGTATCGCTCCAGCTCTTCCGCGGCCGCCTCGGGACCCCTCTCGAGGAGGGCTGTGAGCACCGCACGGTTCCGACGGACGAATGGCTCATGCAGGGACCGCGGCTCGTCGATCTCGAGGAAGACGAGCCGCAGTTCGGCGGCGACGTCGCGGTAGGTGCGGGCCAGGCGCGCGCTGTCGGCGAGGGCGACGATCGCATCGTGGAAGGCCATGTTGGCGCTGCCGATGCGCCGCCAGTCCTCGTGCGGCAGCTGCTCCTCGGCCTCGGCGAGGGCGTCGTGCATGAGCTGTACGGCGGGGTGCTCCGGCTCCGACTGGCGCAGGGCCGTGCATTCGATCACGCGGCGGGCGCGGTAGATGTCGATCACGTCGGCGATGGTGGGGGAGGCCACCGAGACGCCACGGTGCGGGATGTGCTCGACGAGGCCCTGCTCCGCGAGGACGCGGAACGCTTCGCGAAGGGTGTTGCGCGAGACGTCGAACTGCTCGGCGAGGGCAGACTCCGAAAGGCGGGACCCCGGCGCGAAGTCGCCGTCGATGATGCGCTGACGAAGCACGTCGGCGAGCGGACCCTGCTGGTTCATGCCTTCATCGTAGGCGTCGGTGCACGGGGGTCGTCGCCGATCGGGTACCGGAAATCACACGACGGCAACCGTTCTGTAGCGCGGCCGTAACATGATTGTTGAACAATCGGGTTCTATCCGTTCTACACTGGGGGTCACCCGACACCCACCAACGACGATGGGAATCCCCCTCCATGTCTGAGCAGACCACTGCCTCCCTCTCGCCGGAAGACGAAGCCCGCCTCTCCTCCGCGAAGAAGCGCGCCGGGCGCAGCGCCGTCATCGGCGCGATCTTCCTCATGGCCACCAGTGCCATCGGTCCCGGCTTCATCACGCAGACCGCCACGTTCACGGCGACGATGGGCGCGGCGTTCGCATTCGCGATCCTCGTCTCGATCCTCGTCGACATCGCGGTGCAGCTGAACATCTGGCGCATGATCACCTCTTCCGGAAAGCGCGCGGGTGAACTCGCCAACAGCGCCATCCCGTTCTCCGGGCATCTGATCGCGGTGCTCGTCGTGATCGGCGGGCTGGCCTTCAACATCGGGAACATCGCCGGTGGAGGTCTCGGCCTGAACGCGCTGCTCGGCATCGACGCGAAGCTCGGCGGGATCATCACCGCAGTCCTCGCGATCATCATCTTCCTCGTGAAGAAGGCCGGCCCCGTGATGGACGTCGTGCTCGTGGTGCTCGGCATCGGCATGATCGTCATGACCGTGGTCGTGGCCGTGATCGCGCAGCCGCCGATCGGCGAGGCGCTGCGTCAGACCTTCGTGCCCGATGAGCTCAACTTCGCCACCATCACCACGATCGTCGGCGGAACCGTCGGCGGATACATCACCTACTCCGGCGCCCACCGCTACCTCGACTCGGGTCACACGGGTCCGGAGCACGCCGGCCCCGTGATGCGCGCGGCGACCAACGGCATCCTCGTGACGGGCATCATGCGCTACGTGCTGTTCCTCGCGATCCTCGGCGTCGTGGCCTCCGGCGTCACCCTCGACCTCTCTGGTCAGGGTGCGAACCCGGCCGGTCAGGCGTTCGGCGCGGTGCTCGGCGACGCAGGCCTGCGCATCTTCGGTGCGATCTTCTGGGCCGCGGCGATCAGCTCGGTCATCGGCGCCGCGTACACCTCTGCGACCTTCCTCTCCACGTTCACGAAGAAGCTCAAGGGCGGATGGCCGCTGCAGCTCGCGACCGTCGCGTTCATCGTCGTGTCTCTGGCGGTGTACCTGTCGATCGGCACGGCCCCGGCTGCGATCCTCGTCTTCGTCGGCGGCTTCAACGGCCTGATCCTGCCGATCGGACTCACGGTGTTTATGTACATCGGCTGGTTCCGGCGCGATCTGCTCGGCTCGAAGAAGTACCCGATGTGGCTGCTCGTCGCCGGTACGCTCGTGACGCTGCTCACCTGGTACATGGGGATCGTGTCGATCGGTCCCATCTTCGCCTTCCTCGGAATCGGAGCGTGATCGCATGACGTCGATCGACCTGAACTCGGACCTCGGCGAGAACGTCGCCGACCGGATCGTCAGCGACGACGAGAGCATGCTGCGGCTGGTCACGAGCGCGAACGTGTCGTGCGGCTTCCACGCCGGGAGCCCGGAGGGCATCCGAGAGACGCTCGCGGCCGCGGTGCAGGGCGGCGTCGTGATCGGTGCGCACCCCGGCTACCGTGACTACGAGAACTTCGGACGGACGAAGGTCGACATCGACTCGGCCGCACTGCAGGCGCACGTCGAGTACCAGCTCGGTGCGCTCATGGGTCTGGCCTCGGCGGTCGGCGGCAGGGTGTCGTACGTCAAGCCTCACGGCGCGCTGTACAACACGATCGCGCGTGACGAACGGCAGTCGAAGGATGTCGTCGCGGCCATCAGGGCGATCGACCCGAAGCTCGTGCTGCTGGGGCTCTCCGGTGGTGTCGTGCTCGACGTCGCCCAGCGGGCAGGACTCGAGGTCGCGGCCGAGGCCTTCGCCGATCGCGCCTATCAGCCGGACGGCCAGCTCGTCTCCCGCGCCGAGGAGGGGGCCGTGCTGCACGACCCCGCCGAAGTCGCCGAGCGCATGGTGCGCCTCGCCGCCGACGGCGTGATCCGCGCGATCGACGGCACCGATGTACCCGTGGTCGCGCAGTCGATCTGCGTGCACGGCGACAGCCCGGGGTCTGTGGCGATGGCGGCGGAGACCAGACGGATGCTGCAGGATGCGGGCATCACGATCGCCCCGTTCGCGGGAGCCTGACGTGTCCGTCCTCGCCTCCGCCGCTCAGCTCGCCGATGCTCGCAGAGCGCGGGCCGCCATCCGTGCCGGGCATGCCGAGCCGACCAGTGGCGTCGCGGTCGGGCTGACGCAGGCGAACCTGATCGCGGTGCCGGCCGACTGGGCTTTCGAGACGCTGCTGTTCGCCCAGCGCAACCCGAAGCCGTGCCCCGTGCTGGAGGTCATCGAGCAGGGTCAGGTGGAGTCTCGGCTCGCGCCCGGCAGCGACATCCGCACCGACATCGGCCGGTATCGCGTCTGGCGCGACGGCGAGCTGGCGGAGGAGGTCGGCGACGCGAGAGCGGCCTGGGCCGAGCACCCTGATCTGGTCGCCTTCCTCATCGGATGCAGCTTCACCTTCGAATCCGGGCTCGTGCAGGCCGGCATCCCGATCCGGCATCAGGAGCTCGGACGCAACGTGCCGATGTACCGCACCGATGCGGCGTGCGCTCCCGCGGGACGACTGCGCGGCGAGATGGTCGTGTCGATGCGCCCCATCCCCGCGTCCCGGGTGGCGGACGCGGTGCAGATCTCCGGGCGGACTCCCGCTGTGCACGGTGCTCCCGTCCACATCGGCGACCCGGCCTCGCTCGGCATCGACGACCTGGCGCATCCGGACTTCGGTGACGCCCCCGAGGTGCGCGACGGCGAGGTCCCGGTGTTCTGGGCGTGCGGTGTCACTCCGCAGGCGGCGATCATGGCCTCGAAGCCGCCGTTCGCCATCACGCACGCTCCGGGCTACATGTTCATCACCGATGTTCCCGATGCGGAGTATCTCGTCTGATGCGCATCCTCACCGCATCCGATCACGCCCTGCTCGTCGAGGCGGCCGACCTCGACGAGGCGATGCGCCTGAACCTCGCCTGGGACGGACTGCCCGGAGTCCTCGAGCGCATCCCCGGCGCCAGGACCGTCCTGGTGCGTTTCGACCCCGTCCGCATCTCCGCGGATGATCTGAGCACCGTGCTGGAGGCGACGGAGGTCGATGCGGCGCACCTCCCGGCGACCGGCGATGCCGTCATCCCCGTGCGGTACGACGGTGAAGACCTCGACGAGGCGGCGTCGCTGCTGGGCGTGTCGGCGGAAGCGCTCGTCAACAGGCATCTCGCTGCCGATTGGCGGGTCGCGTTCTCCGGGTTCGCCCCCGGCTTCGGGTACGTGGTGAGCAGCGATCCGCTGTTCGATGTGCCGCGCCGCTCGTCGCCGCGTACGCGCGTGCCCGCCGGCTCGGTCGCGCTCGCCGGACAGTTCACCGGAGTGTACCCCCGCGAGAGCCCGGGCGGATGGCAGCTGATCGGTCGCACGGATGCCGTGATGTGGGACATCGACCGCACGCCGCCTGCGCTGCTGGCGCCCGGCGCGACCGTGCGCTTCAAGCCCGTGCGGGAAACCGCTCGGCTGGCAGATGGTCATCCAGGCCGAAACGGAGATGACCCGGCGCGGCCTGGGCGCGTCGCGGCGCAACACGCGGCGTCGGCTGCGGACGGTCTGGGTTTCGGCACTGATGCCGCGGTCGAGGTGGTCCGCCCGTCGCTGCAGCTGCTGGTGCAGGATGGGGGTCGCCCCGGCTATGCGGCGCTCGGGGTCTCGGCATCGGGGGCGGCCGACCGTCGGGCGATGCGCGATGCCAACCGGGCTGTGGGCAACGCGACCGATGCCGCGGTGCTTGAGAGCGTCGGGGGAACGGTCCTGCGGTTCCGGGGTGCCGGTGTCGCGGCGGTCACCGGTGCTCTCGGTGCGCTCACCCTGCAGGACGCCGAGGGGCGCGAGCGCTCTGTCGCACACGGTGAACCCTTCGCCACGGTCGACGGCGATCACCTCACTCTCGGGCACCCCGAACGCGGACTGCGCTACGTCGTCGCCGTCCGTGGGGGCCTGGACGCGGCGCCGGCGCTGGGAAGTCGCGCGGCGGACACGCTCGCCGGTCTCGGCCCGGAAAGGCTCGGAGCCGGTGCCGTCATCCGGGTCGGCGACGCCGGCGTGCATCCCGTCGAGCCCGATGCCCTTCCGCGCGATCTGCCGGCCCCCGGCGAACTCATCGAGCTCGAGATCACGCTCGGTCCGCGCGACGACTGGTTCACGGCGTCGGCACTCGCCACCCTCACCGACCAGGAGTGGACGGTCACGCCACGGTCCGATCGCGTCGGCATCCGCCTGCACGGTGAGGTGCCTCTGGAACGTGCGCGCGTGGGCGAACTCGCGAGCGAGGGTGCCGTCACCGGTGCGATCCAGGTGCCGCCCGACGGACAGCCGGTCCTGTTCCTCCCCGACCATCCGCTCACCGGGGGATACCCCATCATCGGTGCGCTCACGGATCGCAGCCTCGACCTCGCGGGTCAGCTGGCTCCGGGAGTGCGTCTTCGTCTCACCGTCAAGGAGCCCTCATGACCACGGCGTCACCCACGCAGAAGGTGCTGATCGCGAATCGCGGAGAGATCGCGGTTCGTGTGATCCGTGCCTGCGCTGAAGCCGGATACACCTCGGTCGCGGTCTATGCGGATCAGGATGCCGATGCCCTGCACGTGCGCCTGGCCGACGAGGCCGTGGGGCTGGGCGGCTCCACGGCGGCCGAGACGTACCTGTCCGTCGACGCGCTGCTCGCGGCCGCGCGGCGGTCAGGGGCGACTGCCGTGCACCCCGGATACGGATTCCTGTCGGAGAGCGCGGGCTTCGCCCGTGCCGTGGAGGATGCGGGGCTGGTCTGGATCGGACCGACCCCCGAGAGCATCGACGCGCTCGGCGACAAGATGACGGCCCGCCGCATCGCCCAGCAGGTCGGCGCACCGCTCGCCGCCGGCACCGACGAGCCTCTGGCAGGGCCCGCGGAGGCGGTGGCGTTCGCCGAGGAACATGGCCTCCCGATCGCGATCAAGGCCGCGTTCGGCGGCGGCGGACGCGGGCTCAAGGTGGTGCGTGAGCTTTCCGAGGTCGCGGGGGCCTTCGACGCGGCCACTCGCGAGGCGGTCGCGGCTTTCGGCCGAGGAGAGTGCTTCGTGGAGCGCTTCCTCGAGAGCCCGCGCCACATCGAGGTGCAGGTGCTCGGCGACGGACTCGGCGGTGTCGTGGTGGTCGGCGACCGCGACTGCTCGATGCAGCGCCGCAATCAGAAGCTGATCGAGGAGGCGCCTGCTCCCGGGCTCTCCGTCGAGCAGCGTGCGCGGTTCCACGATGCAGCGCGCTCGATCTGCGGTGAGGTGCAGTACCGCGGGGCGGGCACCGTGGAGTTCCTGCTCGCCGCCGACGGCACCATCTCGTTCCTCGAGGTGAACACCCGGCTGCAGGTGGAGCATCCGGTCACCGAAGAAGTCACCGGAACCGACCTCGTGTGCGAGCAGTTCCGCATCGCCTTCGGGGAGGGACCGTCGTTCGTCGAGACGCCCACACCCGTCGGGCATGCCTTCGAGTTCCGCATCAATGCCGAAGACCCCGGGCGCGGATTCCTGCCGAGCCCCGGTCGTGTCGAGAGGCTGCGGATCCCCGGCGGCCCTGGCGTGCGCTGGGACAGCGGCATCGAAGAGGGCGACGTCGTGCAGCCGGCCTTCGACTCGATGATCGCCAAGCTGATCGTGCACGCCGACTCCCGCGATGCCGCCATCGTGCGGGCCCGCCGGGCGCTGCGGGAGCTCACGGTCGATGGACCGGCCACCGTCATCCCGTTCGACGTGATGGCGCTCGACGAGCAGGCGTTCGCCACGGCGACCTTCGCGGTGCACACCCAGTGGATCGAGAAGGCGCTGCTGCCGAAGCTCGAGACTCAGTCGCGACCTGCAGCGGTGCCGGAAGACGTGCTGCAGCGCTTCCCGGTCGAGATCGACGGTCGACGTGTGATGCTCGGGATCCCCGCCGGATTGTTGTCGGGCCTCGGTCGTCCCGTCGACCCTGCGGCCGCAGCACCCACGACCGATCCGAGTGAGCTGCGCTCGCCGGTTCCCGGCACTCTCGTGCGGTGGCTCGTCGACGACGGCGCCGAGGTCACGGAGGGCGAACCCGTCGCGGTGCTCGACGCCATGAAGATGGAGACCACGGTGAACGCGCACCGGACCGGGACCCTGTCCCATCGTGCCGAGGTCGCGGAGATGGTGTCGGCGGATCAGGTTCTCGGGGCCATCGGCTGAGCGCTCCACGGCGAACGCAGAGATCCCGGATGCCTCAGGAGAGGCATCCGGGATCGTCGTCTGTGGCGCTGGCCTACTCGGGATCGCCGCCGAGCGGACCGACCGCCTCCAAGGGCTTGGGGTCGTCGGCGCCTGTCTTGCGCAGGCGGGCGATGAGGTTGCCCAGGTGGTAGATCAGGATCGCAGCGACGGTGGCGATGACGATGCCGCCCAACTCGAAGCCGGATGCCTCGTCCTTGATCATGAAGCCTCCGACGGCCATGATAAGCGCGACAGCTGCCGTGTACTGGTTGACCGGGCGCGAGAAGTCGACCCGGTTGTCGACCCAGATCTTGATGCCGATGACGCCGATCAGGCCGTAGAGCGCCGTGGTCACGCCGCCGAGCACTCCCGCGGGCACCGAGTTGATGACCTCGCCGAACTTGGGGGAGAGGCTGAGGAGGATAGCGGCCGCGCCGGCCACCCAGTACGCGGCGGTCGAGTAGACGCGGGTGGATGCCATCACGCCGATGTTCTCGCCGTAGGTCGTCGTGCCCGAACCGCCGAAGAATCCCGCGAGCGTGGTGGAGACGCCGTCTGCGATCAGGGCCTTGCCGGTCTGCTGGTTCACGGTCGTGTCACCCGTCATGGTCGCGACGCCGCGCACGTGTCCGACGTTCTCGGCGATCAGGACCAGGACCACGGGAAGGAACATCGCGAGCGCGGTGAGGGTGCCGGGCTCGGTGAAGTTCGGGAAGTGGAAGGTGGGAAGGCCCACCCAGTCGGCCTTCTCGACGGCCGAGAAGTCGAGCTCTCCCCGGAACGCCGCGAAGATGTAGCCGGCGATCACGCCGAGGAAGATCGAGATGCGGCCCAGGAATCCGCGGAAGACGACGGCGAAGAGGATGGTGATGGCGAGCGTGAAAGTCGCCGTCACGGGCGCTGCCGCGTAGTTGTTGTGCGCGGCACCGGCGAGGTTGAACCCGATGAGGGCGACGATCGTGCCGGCGAGGACCGGCGGCAGGAAGCGGTCGACCCACTTCACCCCGACCGTGTGCACCACGACCCCGATGATCGCCAGCAGTATGCCGACCGCGACGATCCCGGCCAGGGCCGTGCCCATGTTCGCGGTGGCGGTGGCGGCGGTCACGGGCGCGATGAAGGCGAACGACGAACCGAGGTAGCTGGGCAGCTTGTTGCGTGTGACCAGCAGGAACAGGATCGTTCCTACACCGCTGAAGAGAAGCGTGGTGGCGACCGGGAACCCGGTGATGATCGGCACCAGGAACGTGGCCCCGAACATCGCCACGACATGCTGGAGTCCGATCGCGATCGTCGCGGGCCAGTTCAGGCGCTCGTCGGGACGGACGACGGCGCCGGGCTCGACCGTGCGGCCGTTTCCGTGCAGCTTCCACAGGGCCATGCGGGCTCCTCAGGTTCGGGGGATGGCAGGAGTGCCGGAGCAACACTACCGATTCCTGAGTTTTCACTGAACGTCTTCTACCATGGTAGACGGCGAGGTAGAATGGTAGACATGAGCCTGAACATCAAGAACGAGACGACGCATGAGCTGGTGCGCCGGCTCGCGGCGCTCACCGGGCAGAGTCAGACCAGTGCGGTGGAAGATGCCGTTCGGCGGCGCCTCGCCGAGTTGGAGGAGCAGCGCTCGGGCGAAGAAGAGGAGCGCCGTCGCCGTATCCGTGCGGTGATCCGCCGGGCGCAGCAGATTCCCTCCACCGGACGCACGACCGAGGAGATCATGGACGAGCTCTACGACGAGACGGGTATGCCGCGTTGATCGTCGATTCCTCGGCCCTCGTGGCTGTCTTGATGGCTGAGCCCGAAGCTGCCGAGATGAGCGAACTGTTGGAGGAGGGTCCCTTCTCACTGTCCGCGGCCACGCTCACGGAGTGCATGATCGTGCTCCGCGGCAAGGGAGGCGAGGCGAAGGTGCTCGCGCTGGACGAGCTTTTGGAAGCGACGGGTGCGACCGTCGTTCCGCTCGACGAGGCCCAGGCGCGTCTGGCGGCCAGTGCGTTCGTCAGATTCGGACGCGGTTCCGGGCGCGCGGCTCGGCTGAACTACGGCGACTGCTTCTCTTATGCGCTCGCGATCAGTCGCGACGAGCCTCTGCTCTTCAAGGGTGACGACTTCATCCACACAGACGTGCGCCGGGTGGAGCTGAGCTGAGTCGTCAGGCCTGAAGCGTCAGGCGCCGAGGCGCTCGATCAGCTCGCGGTAGCGGTCGGCGGTGCGCTCGACCACGTCGTCCGGGAGCAGGGGTGGCTCGCCCTCCTGGTCCCAGTTGGCGGCGAGCCAGTCGCGCACGATCTGCTTGTCGAAGCTCGCCATCCGCGCGCTCGGTGTGGTGCCGGTGCGCCAGGCCTCGGCATCCCAGTAGCGGGACGAATCGCTCGTGAGCACCTCGTCGGCCAGGCGCAGCGTGCCGTCGGCGTCCGTGCCGAACTCGAACTTGGTGTCGGCGAGGATCAGACCCTTCTCCTCGGCGATGGCGGCCGCAGCCGTGTAGATGGCAAGGGAGGTGTCGCGCAGCTCGGCCGCGTGCTCGGGGCCGACGAGCTCGACCGCGCGCTCGAACGTGATGTTCTCATCGTGTTCGCCCATCGGGGCCTTGTATGCCGGAGTGAAGAGAGGTTCGGGCAGTCGGTCGCCGTTCTGCAGGCCGGCCGGCAGCGGGATGCCGCACACCGTCCCGCTCTCCCGATACTCCGCCCATCCGGAACCGGTGATGTAACCGCGTACGACGCACTCGATCGGCAGCATCTCGAGCGACTGGGCGAGCATCGCGCGATCCGCCACGGCCTCTGGCAGCTCGCCCTCGGCGATGTGGTTGGGGAAGTCGGAGAGCTGCGCGAACCACCAGCGGCTCAGTCGCGTCAGCAGGGCGCCCTTGTCGGTGATACCGGGGGAGAGGACGAAGTCGAAGGCGCTCACCCGGTCGGAGGCGACGACGAGGATGCGCGTATCCGCCGGATCCTCGGAGGCGTACAGGTCGCGGACCTTGCCCGAGTAGATGTGCCGCCAGCCGGGAATGCTCTGTGCCGTGCCTTCTGAAGGTGTGCTCACCCGCCCATTATCCCGGTTCCCTCGCGATGCTCTCGCCCGCGCTCCTTCGCGACCCATGCTCCGCGCCGACACCCATCCCCGCACACGCCGGGGGGCGTGGGTCTCGACGGAGAGCATGGGTCTCGGTGAGAAGTTCGACCCCGTCTGTTCAAGGGGCGGAAACAGGCGTATAGTCCACATGGACTATTTGAGGTGGGACATGAAGAAGGATGCGGTCG
This sequence comes from Microbacterium sp. CCH5-D1, assembly GCF_001557335.1. NCBI lineage: Bacteria > Bacillati > Actinomycetota > Actinomycetes > Micrococcales > Microbacteriaceae > Microbacterium > Microbacterium sp. CCH5-D1. The sequence continues at coordinate 21,409 of NZ_LSJW01000188.1, read as the reverse complement.
ACCGGCTCACTCCCATGGGGGTGATGGTGCTCGCGCTGCTGCGCGAAGGCGACATGCACCCCTATGAGATGGTGCGTCTCATGCGGGCGCGCCATGATGATCGCCTGCTCACGATCACCAACGGGACGCTGTACCACACGGTGTCCCGGCTGCACCGCGCCGGCCTGATCGACGAACTCGGCATCGACCGCGAGGGAAATCGGCCCGAGCGGACGACCTACTCCTTGACGGAGACCGGACGTGAGGCCGTCGTGACGTGGGTGCAGCGTGAGCTGCCCCGCATCGATCACCCGGCCGACTTCCGCATCGCGCTCGCCGAGGCGCACAACCTCGAGCGCCCGGAGGTCATGGACCTCCTGCGCGCGAGGCGCGTCGCGCTCGTCGAGGATCACGCTCGCCACCGCGACGGGCTCGGCAACGCGAGGGAGAAGCACGTGCCCGAGCAGGTGCTGGTCGAGATCGAGCGTCAGGAAGCTCTGCTGGCGGCCGAGCTCCGCTGGCTCGACTCCCTCCTCGATCGTCTCGAAGCCCGTGTCCTGCCGTGGGGTCCCACGGCATTCCAGAACTCAGACCGCTACCGCGCTCAGCGAAAGGCTGCACAGCAATGACAGATATCCCTCGCGACGGAGACCGCCCGCCGGTCTCCGCGCCCTCCACCTCCGGTCCGTCGACCGGTACCTACTCGGTCGGGCACAAGCCCGCGAGCCCCTGGCCCGCCCTCTGGGCGCTGGTCATCGGGTTCTTCATGATCCTGGTCGACACCACGATCGTCTCGGTCGCGAACCCGGCGATCAAGGCCGCCCTCGACCCCAACACGAACAACCTCGACAACGTCGTGTGGGTCACGAGCGCCTACCTGCTCGCGTATGCGGTGCCGCTGTTGATCACCGGGCGCCTGGGTGACCGCTTCGGCCCGAAGAACATCTACCTCATCGGCCTCGCGGTGTTCACCCTCGCCTCGCTGTGGTGCGGGCTGTCCGATTCGCTCGAGATGCTCATCGCCGCACGTGCCGTGCAGGGTCTCGGCGCCGCTTTCATGACCCCGCAGACCATGGCCGTGATCACCCGCACCTTCCCGCCCGAACGTCGAGGCGCGGCGATGGGCCTGTGGGGTGCGACCGCCGGTGTCGCCACGCTCGTCGGTCCGCTCGTGGGTGGTCTGCTCGTGGACGGCTTCGGCTGGGAGTGGATCTTCTTCGTGAACATCCCGGTCGGCATCGTCGCCTTCGTGCTCGCTTGGCGCCTGGTCCCGAAGCTGGCCACGCACCCGCACCGCTTCGACATCGTGGGTGTGGTGCTCAGCGCCGTGGCGCTGTTCCTCATCGTGTTCGGACTCCAGGAAGGCGAGAAATTCGATTGGGGCGTGATCTGGGGCCCGATCTCGGTGTGGAGCCTGATCATCGCCGGACTCGTCGTGCTCGGGTTGTTCATCTTCCAGCAGGCGAAGACACGCAGTGAACCTCTCGTTCCGCTCGAACTGTTCCGCGACCGCAACTTCTCCGGAGCGAACGTGGCCATCGCCGCCGTGGGCTTCACCGTGACGAGCATGTCGCTGCCGATGATGTTCTTCCTGCAGACCGCGCGGGGGCTCACCCCGACGGAGGCGGCGCTGCTCCTCATCCCGATGGCGGTGCTGTCGGGAGTGCTCGCTCCGGTCGCGGGCAAGATCCTCGACCGCGTGGACCCGCGCATCATCCTCATCCCCGGGCTGCTCTGCGTCGCCGCCGCACTGATCTGGTACTCCGCTCTGATCAACATGGACACCCCGATCTGGATGTTCCTGCTGCCCTCTGCGCTGATGGGTATCGGCAACGCCGGCATGTGGGGTCCGCTCGCCACGACCGCGACGCGCAAGCTGCCCCCGCGCCAGGCGGGTGCAGGTGCCGGCATCTACAACACCACCAGGACCATCGGATCGGTGATCGGGTCGGCCTCCATCGCCGCGTTCATGCAGTCCCGTCTCGAAGCGAACCTTCCGGGGCTCGCTGACGCACCGGCGGGCATCTCCACCGGGGGTGCACTGCCGCCGCAGGTGGCGGACGGGTTCGCTGCGGGAATGTCGCAGGCGATCCTGCTGCCGGCGTGCGTCATGGCGGTCGCGCTCATCGCCTCGCTGTTCCTCGGTCGTTACGACAAGACGGAGGCGGCAGCGCCCGCATCCGCGCGCACCGAGTAGTCGAACCAGGGGAGGGGCCGTGTCCGTCGGTTTGCGGATGCCGCCCCTTTCTGGTGTCATCGGGCGATGACGATCGCACTCTCTCGACCGAACATCGACCTCTTCGACTCCTGGGCCGCCGCAGTCGCCGAGTTCGAGGGTGGACACGTCGACGGGGGCGGTCTCGAGAAGGGCTTCGTGCCGGACCGGGCCGCTTTCGAGGCGTTCGTCGAGCGTGCAGAGCTCTACGCCACACCTGGCGCGGTGCTCCCGGAGGGGCACGTGCCCTGCGACTACTACTGGATCACCGAGGGCGATCAGGTGGTCGGCTTCCTCTCCTTCCGCCGAGAGCTCAACGACTACCTGCGTCGCTTCGGCGGCCACATCGGTTACTCGGTGATCCCTTCCCGTCGCCGCGAAGGGATCGTTCGCGAGGCGATGCGGCAGGTGCTCCGCCAGGCGAAGGCGGAGGGCTACGAACGGGTCATGCTCACCTGTGACGACGACAACGTCGGGTCCATCCGCACCATCGAGGGAGCCGGTGGCGAGCTCGAAGACGTGATCGAGGCACCGCAGGCGGGGCAGCCTCTCGTCCGCCGGTATTGGATCGACGTTTCGGGCACCCGACTCGCCGCGAGCTAGGGTAGTTCCTCGGCGGTCGTCCGGTCGCTGCTGTCGACCCGAGGAGCACACGTCGTGATCCGAAATCCATCCACCGCGGCTGGCCGTCTGCGCCGATCGGTGCGCACCGCCGGCGCAGCCGCACTCGTCGCCTTCGTCGGCGTCGGGGCGCTCCTCGCCGGTGCCGCCCCCGCCGCCGCAGCGAACGACGGCGACAAGTACGTCATCGGCACCGACACGACGTTCGCGCCGTTCGAGTTCACGAATGCCGACGGCGACCTCGTCGGCATCGACATGGACCTGCTCCGCGCGATCGCGAAGGACCAGGGGTTCGAGGTCGAGATCCGCCAGCTCGGATTCGACGCCGCCGTCCAGGCGCTGCAGTCGAACCAGGTCGATGCGGTCATGGCCGGCATGTCGATCACCGAGGAGCGGCAGAAGACGTTCGACTTCAGCGAGCCCTACTTCACCAGCGGCATCCAGCTCGGCGTGCTCGAGTCGAGCGACATCACGTCGCTCGACGACCTCGACGGCAAGGCCGTCGCGGTCAAGACCGGTACGCAGGGGCAGACCTTCGCCGACGAGAACAAGGACGAGTACGGGTTCAAGGTCACCCCGTACCAGGACACGACCGACATGGTCGACGCGGTGAAGGCCGGCCAGGCGGTCGGCTACTTCGAGGACTTCCCGGTGCTGGCATACGGCATCCAGCAGGGCTCCGGCTTCCGCCTCGTGGGTCAGCCCGAGCTCGGCGGCGAGTACGGATTCGCGGTCAACAAGGGGCAGAAGCCCGAGCTGATCGAGATGTTCAACGCCGGGCTCGCGAACCTGAAGGCTTCAGGGGAGTACGACAAGATCGTCGACACCTACCTGTCGGGTGGCGAGGAGTCCACGCAGCCGACCGACATCTTCTCCGTCGCGGTGAAGTACTGGCCGGCTCTCATGGAGGGCCTGTGGCTCACGATCCTCGCGACGATCGTCGCCATCGTGGCCGCGTTCATCCTGGGGCTCATCTTCGGCTTCGGACGGGTCTCGAAGTTCGCGCCGTTCCGCTGGGTCGCGACCGCCTACGTGTACGTCTTCCGCGGCACTCCGATCCTCATCCAGGCGTTCTTCGTGTTCTTCGCGATCCCGCAGCTGTTCCCCGGCCTCACCTTCAACCCGTTCGTCGCCGGAGCGATCACGCTCTCGCTCAACACGGGTGCCTACATGACCGAGATCATCCGCGGTGGCATCCAGGCGGTCGACCCCGGCCAGAACGAGGCCTCGCGTTCGCTGGGTCTGAGCCACTGGAAGACCATGCAGAAGGTCGTGCTCCCGCAGGCGTTCCGCATCATGGTGCCCTCGTTCGTCAACCAGGGCATCATCACCCTCAAGGACACGTCGCTGATCAGCGTCATCGGCCTCGCCGAGCTGACGTTCGTCTCCCGCCAGATCATCGCCTCGACGTATCTGTCGGCGCAGGTGCTGACGATCGTCGCCATCATCTACTTCGTCGTGATCACGCTGCTGACGCTGCTCGCGAACCGCCTGGAGAGGACGTTCAACGCATGAGCAAGATCCTGGTGCAGGACCTGCACAAGTCGTTCGGTGACAACGAGGTGCTCAAGGGCATCGATCTGGCCGTGGAGGATGGCGAGGTCGTCGCGGTCATCGGCCCGTCCGGCTCGGGGAAGTCCACGCTGCTGCGCTGCCTGAACAAGCTCGAGGAGCCCACGTCGGGGCACGTCATCATCGATGGCGTCGACCTGACGGACAAGAGCGTGAAGCTCGATGAGGTGCGCCAGCGCATCGGCATGGTGTTCCAGCACTTCAACCTCTTCCCGCACATGACCGTGCTCGAGAACATCACTCTCGCCCCGGTCGAGTGCGGCAAGCTGACCAAGGCCGAGGCGAAGGAGCGGGCGCTCTCGCTCCTCGAGCGTGTCGGCCTGTCGGAGAAGGCGGGCGCGAAGCCGGCATCCCTCTCCGGCGGTCAGAAGCAGCGCGTGGCGATCGCCCGTGCGCTGGCGATGGACCCCGAGATCATGCTGTTCGACGAGGCGACGAGCGCGCTCGACCCGGAGATGGTCGGCGAGGTGCTCCAGGTCATCCGCGACCTCGCCTCCGGCGGCATGACCATGGTGCTGGTGACGCACGAGATGGGCTTCGCGCGTGAGGTCTCCGGCCGCACGGTCTTCATGGACGGCGGCGTCGTGGTGGAGGAGGCCCCGCCCGCCGAGCTGTTCGGCGCCCCCAAGAACGAGCGTCTGAAGGACTTCCTCTCCAAGGTGCTCTGACGCCCTTCCTCGTCACCAATCGCGCAAATGGTTGCATTCCGCCCCGGGATGCAACCATTTGCGCGATACGAACGAGGGTCAGGGTGCGGGATGCCTGCGGATGGTCGCGCTGACCAGGGCGGCGACCGCGCAGAGACCCGCGGCGGCGAACCACGCGACCGTGTACTGGCCGGTGTGGTCGCGCACGACACCGGCGAGGATCGAGGCGATGCCGGCGCCGATCTGATGCGCCGCGAACACCCAGCCGAACACGAGCGGACCCTTGTCGCCGAAGACCTCACGGCAAAGCGCGATGGTCGGCGGTACGGTCGCGACCCAGTCGAGCCCGTAGATGACGATGAACACGACGATGCTCGGCTGCACCTCCGCCGAGAGCAGGCTCGGCAGGAAGAGCAGGCTCACCCCGCGCAGCGCGTAATACGCGGCCAGGAGGATGCGTGGATTCACGCGGTCGGTGAGCCAGCCGGAGAACACGGTGCCGACGATGTCGAAGACGCCCACGACCGCGAGAAGGCCGGCCGCGGTGGTCGTCGCCATGCCATGGTCGTGGGCGCTCGGGATGAAATGCGTGCCGATCAGTCCGTTGGTCGTCGCTCCGCAGATCGCGAAGCCGATCGCCAGCGCCCAGAAGGTCTTGGTGCGCGCGGCTTCTCTCAGCGTCGAGAGGGCGAGCTTCGCTGCGCCCCAGGCAGAGCCGCGACGGACGGGTGCAGGGGCGGGCGCGAGTGAGGTCTCGCCGTAGCGGGCGACGCCGAGGTCGCTCGGCCTGTTGCGCAGGAAGATCCAGACCAGGGGCACGACGGCGAGAGCTCCGCCCGCGATGATGAGTGACGCTCCGCGCCAACCGACGTCCTCGGCAGCGGCCGCGATCACGGGGAGGAAGATGAGCTGACCTGTCGCGCTGCCTGCGGTCAGAACGCCCGAGACGAGTCCGCGCCGGGTGGCGAACCAGGTGTCGGTGATGGTCGCCGCGAACACGAGCGCCATCGAGCCCGTGCCGAGTCCGATCAGCACGCCCCAGGTCAGGATGAGCTGGCCGGGGGTCGCCACGAACACGCTCAGCGCTGAGCCCGCCCCGATCACGAAGAGAGCGACGACCGTGACCGCGCGGATCCCGAACCGCTGCATGAGGGCTGCTGCGAACGGGGCGATGAGTCCGTAGAGCAGCAGATTGATTGAGACGGCGAGCGACAACTCCGCCGTGGTCCATCCGAACTCCTCCTCGAGTGGCACCATGAGCACGCCGGGAGCTGCGCGGAAACCGGCGGCGCCGATCAGGGCGATGAGAGCCACGAGGGCCACAGTCCACGCGGGGTGGAATCGACGCTGCCGAGTGCCGAGGGGTTCCTCGATCGGCCCGTCGAGCGATTCGGCGGTCATGCTGCGCGTCCGGTGAGGAGGGGGAACGGCTCCCCGCCCATGCTGTGTCGCGCCCAGTGGGTGCTGTCGACGTCGAGGGGTGCCGCGCACGTGACGCACCAATCGACCGAATCCGAGATCTCGCCGCATCGACCGCAGCTCACCGTCAGACCCCAGGGGCCATCGGGGTCGGTCACGCGGGAGAACCGTGCGTAGGCGTGCAGGATCGGGAGTGTCTGATGCCCCGCGGTCGTCACGCGGTAACCGCTGCGCGCATCGGCGGGGTCTTCGCGCTCGACGAGTCCTGCCTCGCTCATCGCCGTGAGTCGCCGGGACAGTACGGAGTCGGCCGCGCCGGTGGCTTCGCGCAGCTGGTCGAACCGAGTGCGTCCGGAGAAGAGCTCACGCAGGATGAGCAGCACCCAGGGGTCGGCGAGGATGTCGGCGGAGCGCGCGATGGGGCAGGTCGCAGACGACCAGTCGGAGCGGAGCGGCATGCGACAACTTTCTTGAAGAAAGCGTCGAGTGTCAATCGCGTTCACACACGTTGGCAGTCATCCGCCCCGTATTCGGCAGATTTCATGCGCTACGCCGCGAACTTCTCCGGCTCCCCGAGCCCGCCGACTGCCCGTGCACTCGCCGAGCGCACGGGCGGTCGGCGTGGGGAAGCCGTGCGTTCGTGAAGACGCCGAGCGTCCGGCGGCACGGCAAGCGCGACGACGCGGCGGGCGTGACGACGCGGGCGGCGCCGGTTACTCGGCGACGCGGGCGGCGATGTCGGTGCGGTAGTGGGAGCCGTCGAGGCGGATACGGGCGATCGCGTCGTAGGCGCGGTCCCGCGCGGTGCGGAAGTCGGAGGCGACAGCCACCACGTTCAGCACCCGACCGCCCGTGGCGATGAGCGATCCGCCCGGGGCATCGGGGCTCGCAGTGGCGGCGTGCACGATCCGGACGCCCTCGACGGCTGCGGCGTCGGCCAGGCCCTCGATCGGGCGGCCGGTCTGCGGCGACTCGGGATATCCCTCGCTGGCCAGCACGACCGTGATCGCGACGTCGTCGCTGAACACGGGCTCCGGCTGATCCTCGAGGGTGCCGGATGCCGCGGCGAACAGCAGTTCCGACAGCGGGGTGACCAGGCGCGGAAGCACGATCTGCGTCTCGGGGTCTCCGAAGCGGGCGTTGAACTCGATCACGCGTACGCCGGCGGGGGTGAGGATCAGCCCCGCGTAGAGGAGTCCGATGAACGGGGTGCCCTCCGCGTCGAGCTGCCGCACGACGGGAAGTGCCACGTCGCGAGTGACCTCTTCGACGAAGGCCCGCTCGCTGCCGAACTGCTCGTCGAGCCACGGGAGCGGCGAGTAGGCGCCCATGCCTCCCGTGTTGGGCCCTTCGTCGCCGTCGAGCGCACGCTTGAAGTCCTGTGCGGGGCTGAGTGCGCGCACGGTGTCGCCGTCGCTCAGGAAGAACAGGGAGACCTCGGGGCCGGAGAGGAATTCCTCGATCAGCACGGGGCCTGCGGGAAGATACTGCTCGGCGTGTGCGAGGGCGTGCGCGCGGTCGGACGTGACGATGACGCCCTTGCCCGCAGCGAGTCCATCGGCCTTGACCACGTAGGGGGCGCCGAGGTCGTCGAACGCCGACTCGACATCGGCCGTGGTGGCGGCGCGGACAGCGCGGCCGGTGGGGACGCCGGCGGCATCCATCACGCGCTTCGCGAACGACTTCGAGCCCTCCAGCTGGGCGGCGGCCTTCCCCGGTCCGAACACCGGGATTCCGCGGACACGCAGTGCATCGGCGACCCCGGCGACGAGCGGGGCCTCAGGACCGACGACGACCAGATCGATCGCGTGCTCATGGGCGAAGGCGGTGACCGCTCCACCATCGAGCGGATCGACCGAGACCGGGGTGGCATCCTGAGCGATGCCGGCGTTGCCCGGCGCGACGAAGATCTCGTGCTCCGTCTGCTCTGCCCGCAGGGCGAGGATGATCGCGTGCTCACGGGCACCGGAACCGAGGACGAGAATCTTCACCCGTCCAGACTACCGAGGGTCGTGGACCGGGTTTCGGCGGTCTGTGGCGTGCGGCCCTCTGGCGACGTTCAGAGCTCTACGGGGCGCTCTACCGTGGAGTCCCACGGCACGGTCCAGCCGGCCGCGTCGAAGAGCGCGTCGAGCACCATCGCGGTGAAGCCCCAGACGATCGTGCCGTCGACATCGAACGCCGGGCCGCGGAAGGTGTGGCCCATGCGGGTGATCGTCGAGGTGAACCTGGTCTCCGGATCGAGCAACTGCGCGACAGGGACTCGGAACACCTCGACCGTCTCCGCATGATCGACCGCCACGACCCGGGACGGCGACTGCCACCACGCCAGCACGGGGGTCACGAGATGGTTGCTCGCGGCGAGCGGGATCTCGGGCAGGGTGGCCAGGATCTCGACACCGGCCGGGTCCAGTCCGGTCTCCTCTTCCGCCTCGCGCAGGGCCGTGGCGACCACGTCGGCATCTTCCGGTTCCACCCTCCCGCCGGGGAAGGAGACCTGTCCGGGGTGCGACGAGAGCGTGGGGGCGCGCCGCTGCAGGAGCACGTCGAGGTCTCGGGCGACGGCCGCGACGGTCGTGGAGGCCGGGACGCTGTCGAGCACACCGAACAGGATGAGGACAGCCGCGTCGTGGGCGCTCTGCGGGTCGGCCAGCGGGGGAATGCGCACGCCCCACGAGTGGTCGGCGACCGCCGCGAGCAGCTCGGCGCGGGCGCCCTGGGGATGCATGCTCATGCGTTCGAGCATAGGACTCGGCGCGCCGCGGCCGGTCGTAGTCTGGAGCAATGGCCAGGAAGATCGACATCGTGGACGGACGCGCGGCGCTCGACGCTGTCCGCACCGCGGAGGCCTCCGGTGCGAAGCCGCAGCGCACCGATCTCGCCACTGCCGTTCGCTACCTGCTGCAACTGCTCGATGAGAAGGCGCCGGGCAACAGCGTCGAGGTGCGGGTGCCGCCGTTCGGCGCTGTGCAGGTCATCCAGGGGCCCCGGCACACGCGAGGTACACCGCCGAACGTGGTCGAGATGGATGCGGCGACGTGGATCGCCGTCTCCACCGGCACGGAGGCCTGGGCGGATGCAGCGGCATCCGGTCGTATCCACGCCTCCGGCACGCGCGCCGATCTGAGTGATGTCCTGCCGGTGCGACCGTGATCGGGGCCCTCGGCCCGAGACGCACGGAGCCGCCCCGCGACCACCAGGATCGGGAGCGGCTCTGCGCGTAGCGGGAGCTCGCGGTCAGACGAGCTGAGAGCGGAACGCCTTCGCGGCACCCATGAGCTCTTCCACCCGTGCGCGGTCGGCGCGGTTCTCGAACTTGCCGTCCTGCTTGAAGTAGGTGCCGACGACCGCGCCGTCGGCCACCGCCAGCTGGTCGGCGACGTTGGAGGCCCGCACCCCGGTGTTGACGAACACCGGCACATCTCCGGCGTTCTCCTTCACGATGGCCAACGACTGCGTGTCGGTGGGGGAGCCGGCGGTGAGTCCGGAGACGCAGAGGGCATCGGGGTTGGTCGCGAACACCGTGGAGCGGGCGATCGCACCGAGGTCGCGCTCGGCGAGATAGGCGGCCGACTCCGGCACGATGTTGAAGAGCAGCTTCACGTTCGCCGCACCGATGCGGTGCCGGTGACGGGCCACCTCGCCGACGTTCGTGTTCCACAGTCCGAAGTCGCTGGCGTAGACGCCCGTGAAGATCTCGCGGACGAACGCGGCGTCGGTGGCGGTGGCGAGGTCGATGGAGGCACGGCCGTCCCACAGCACGTTCACGCCGAACGGCACGGCGAGCTCGCCCTGCAATTCGCCGATGATGCGGGCCATCGTGATCGCGGTGATCGGCTCGGTCTTCGTCAGGTACGGGAGGCTGAACTCGTTCGAGATGAGCACGGCGTCAACTCCACCGCTCTGCAGCGCGTCGAGTTCGCCCTTGGCGCGGTTCACGATCGCGGCCACTCCGGCAGCGGTGTCGTAGCCGGGGTCGCCGGGGAGCGGGGCCAGGTGCAGCATCGCCACGATCGGCTTCTGCGTGCCGAACACCTCGGGGAGCCAGTTGGGCATGTCTTTCCTCGTTTCTTCGGAATGGATCACAAGCGCTGTGAAAGATTCACGATGAGCAAAGCACAAGTTACTCATTCACACAAGCGGGTCGCCTAAGGTGGGATCTGCCACACGAGGAGGTAGGGATGGAAGCCCACGAGCGCCGCGCGCTGATCGAACAGCGGGTCCTCTCTGACGGCGAGGCCGAGTTCAAGGCCCTCGCCCTGGAGTTCGACGTCTCCGAGATGACCATCAGGCGCGACCTGGAACTCCTCGAGGAGCGCGGCAGCGTGCGTCGGGTGACGGGTGGTGTGATCGCAGCCCACGGGACCGCCGTGGAGCCGGGATTCAACTCCCGGGCGCTGATGGGAGCGCGCGAGAAGATCAACATCGCCGCAGCCGCCGTCGCCCACCTCAATCACGGCGAGACCGTCGTGCTCGACAGCGGCAGCACCGCCCTCGCGGTGGCCCGCGCGATCGTCGGCAAGGGACTCGGCCTCACGGTCGTCACGCCCAGCATCCTCGTCGCCCTCGAGCTCCACGACGAGCCCAACACCACGATCCTCGTCACGGGTGGGCGCGTGCGCCCCGGCGAGCTCAGCCTGGTCGGGGCCGAGTCGATCGAGGCGTTCAAGCGCTACAACTGCGACGTGTACGTGATGGGCGTCTCGGGCGTCGACGGCAAGCGCGGCCTCTCGGACTACAGCAATGAAGAAGGTGCGGTGAAGCGCGCGGCGATCGATGCGTGCGACCGGGTCATCGTCGTCGCCGACGCATCGAAACTCGGTCGGGTGCACCTGACGAATGTCGCCGGTCCCGGCGAGATCGATCTGCTGGTGACCGACGGTGCGGTGGATCATCCCGCGCTCGTCGGCCTGCGGGCTGCCGGCGTGCAGATCGAGGCCGTCGCCGCGCTCTAGCCGCGTCGCTCCTTCGGCCTCCCCGTTGCGCAACGGTTGCGCAACGGGTGTGAGATTTCGCATTGACAAGCGGCAGGATCACGTTTTACTGTTCCACAGCGATGAGATTTCTTCCCATTCCTCCCTGGGGGTGGTGGAAACTAACACTGGCTCACACACGAAGGAGTGGAACATGCGTAAGACGAAGTTGCTTGCAGGTGTCGGATTCGGTGCCGTGGCGATGCTCGCCCTCGCCGGCTGCGGTCAGGTCGGCGGTACCACCGGTGGTGGTGAGACCGGCGGGAGCGCCGAAGACGGCGCGATGGTCACGGTGGTCAAGATCTCGGGCGTCGGCTGGTTCGACCGCATGGAGGTCGGCGTGAAGGAGTTCGCCGAGGAGACGGGGATCGACGCCCGCCAGGAGGGCGCGGATGACGCCAGCCCCGAGAAGCAGATCCAGATCATCCAGGACCTGATCGCCCAGTCGCCCGCCGCGATCACCGTCGTCCCCAACTCGCCCGAGGCTCTGGAGTCCGTGCTCAAGCAGGCCAGGGACCAGGGGATCATCGTGGTCGCCCATGAGGCGGCCGGTATCAAGAACGCCGACATCGACATCGAGGCCTTCGATAACCGGGCCTACGGCGCGAAGATCATGGACAACCTCGCCGAGTGCATGGGCGATTCCGGTCAGTACGTCTCGTTCGTCGGCGGCCTCACCGCCAAGACCCACATGGACTGGGTCGGCGGCGCCTACGACCAGCAGCAGGCCGAGTACCCCGACCTGACCCGCGTCGAGGAGCCCGTCGAGAGCAAGGAAGACGAGAACGTCGCCTACCAGCGGGCGAAGGAGCTGCTCGCGAAGTACCCCGACATCAAGGGCTTCCAGGGGTCGGCCGGCACGGATGTCGCCGGTATCGCCCGCGCGGTGCAGGAAGCGGGCCTGGAGGACCAGGTCTGCGTGATGGGCACCAGCATCCCCTCGGTGGCGAAGAAGTACATCGTCGACGGCTCGATCGACAAGATCTTCTTCTGGGACCCCGCGATGGCCGGCAAGGCGCAGCTCAAGATCGCGCAGCTGCTCGTCGACGGAGAGAAGATCACCGACGGCACCGACCTCGGCATCGAGGGCTACAACTCGCTGAAGAAGCTCGACGGCTTCGACAACGTGTACGTGGGTGACGCCGCGGTCATCGTCGACAAGGACAACGTCGACGACTACGACTTCTGATCCCGACGTCCACCACGACTCAGGGCGGGGCCGCCAGCGCGCGGCCCCGCCTCGGAGGAAGAACATGAACGAAGAACAGGCGCAGCCGGCACCCGAGGCCGGGCTCGCTCCCGATGCCGGACCCGTTCTCGAGGTCAGAGGCGTGCGGAAGGTGTTCGGCGGGGTCGTCGCGCTCGACGACGTCGGCATCACCCTCTACCCCGGGCGGGTGCACTGTCTGGCCGGTGAGAACGGGTGCGGCAAGTCCACGCTCATCAAGATCATCAGCGGGGTCGAGAAGCCGGAGGCCGGCGAGATCCTGCTCGACGGCGAACCGCTCACCCACCTCTCGCCGACCCAGGCTCTGCGAGCCGGTATCCAGGCCATCTACCAGGACTTCTCGCTCTTCCCCAACCTGACCGTGGCGGAGAACATCGTGCTCCCGGCCGCGATCGCCGCGCGACGCAAGCTCTACAGCGCGAAGAACCGCCGTCCCGAGGCGCAGCGCATCGTGGAGGAGCTGGGACTCACCCTCGACCTCGACGCCGACGTCGAACGGCTCTCGGTCGCCGACCGACAGCTCACGGCGATCTGCCGGGCGCTCGTGCAGGACGCGCGGGTCATCTTCATGGACGAGCCGACCACCGCTCTCACGCACTCCGAGGTCGAGCGGCTCTTCGCCCTCGTGCGGCGGCTGCAGCAGCGCGGCGTCGCCCTGGTGTTCGTCAGCCACAAGCTCGACGAGGTGCTGCAGGTGTCGCAGGACATCACGGTGCTGCGCTCCGGGCGCCTGGTCGCGAACGGCCCGGCCGACGAGTTCGACGTCGCCTCCCTCACCCACGCGATGACGGGCCGCGCCGTCGACGACTCGCGCGTCGTGGTCGAGGTCGATGACGACGCCGAGCCGCTGCTGCGCGTCGAGCACCTCGATCTTCCCGGTGCCTTCACCGACGTCTCCTTCGACCTGCAGCCGGGCGAGATCCTCGGCCTCACCGGTCTGCTCGGCTCGGGTCGTGGCGAGATCGCCGATGCGCTGTTCGGCCTGTTGACCCCGCAGTCGGGAACCGTCACCGTCGGCGGCCGCCGCGTGCGACCCGGCAGCATCCGGGCCTCCGTCGAGGCGGGCATCGGGTACGTTCCGGAGGACCGGCTCACGCAGGGCCTGTTCCTGGACAAGTCGATCTCCGACAACATCATCGCGGGCTCGCTGAGCGAGCACGCTGTCGGCAAGGTGCTGCTGAGTCGCAAGCGCACCGCCGAGACCATCTCCCGTCTCTTCTCGCGCCTGCGCATCAAGGCGCCGAGCGTCGAGGCGCCCGTACGGTCGCTCTCCGGCGGCAACGCGCAGCGGGTCGTGCTGGCGAAGTGGCTCGCGACCAAGCCGCGCGTGCTGATCCTGAACGGACCGACGGTCGGCGTCGACGTGGGCTCGAAGGAGGAGATCCTGCAGATCCTCCGCGAGGCCGCGAGCGACGGGATGGGCGTGATCATGATCTCCGACGACGTTCCCGAGCTCGTCTCGCTCTGCAACCGGGTGCTCGTGGTGCGTCGCGGTGAGATCGTCTCACGACTGGCGGGCGACGACATCGCAGCGCCCCGAATCCAGGAGGTGATGGCCGCGTGAGCGCCACCGACACCCGCATCCGCCTTCCCCGCATCGGACGCATGTCGAACGAGCTCGTGCTCGCGAGCATCATCGTCGTCCTGGTGATCGTGATGTGTGCCGTGAACCCCGCTTTCTTCAGCGTGCACACGCTGTTCTCGATCCTGCGCTCGGCGCTGGTCCCGATGGTGTTCGCGCTCGCGGTGCTCTTCGTGATCATCTCCGGCGGCATCGACGTGTCGTTCGCCGCGATCGGAATCTTCGCCGCATACACGACGGTGTCGCTCGCCCAGGGCGGGGGCTTGGACTTCGGCCTCGTCGGCATCCTCGCCTTCGCGATCGTGATCGGCGGCGCCCTCGGGTTCGTCAACGGCATCGTGATCGCCCGGTTCCGGCTCCCGACCCTGATCGTGACTCTCGCGACACAGGGCATCTTCAAGGGCGTGCTGCTCGCCTACATCGGCTCCAAGTACATCGCCGAGCTGCCCGACGGCATCTCCTGGCTGTCGACCGCGAACCTGATCTCCGTCGAATCGACCCGCGCCTACCTGCCGATGCTGATCGTGCCGGTCGTGCTGCTCGTGTTCGGGGCCGCGCTCCTGCTGCGCCGCACGATGTTCGGCAGGGGCATCTACGCGATGGGTGGTGACCTGGAAGGGGCACGACGTGCCGGATTCCCGGTCGTGCGCCTGCAGATCATGCTCTACGTGCTGGTCGGGGCGGTCGCCGCGATCGGCGGACTCATCCACGTCGTGCTGGGCCGCAGCGCGAACCCGCAGGACCTGGTGGGTACCGAGCTCGACGTGATCGCGGCTGTCGTGCTCGGCGGCGCCTCGATCTTCGGCGGGCGCGGTACCGTCACCGGCACAGTGCTCGGCGTGCTGCTGGTGCAGATCATCAACAACAGTCTCATCCTGATGGGCGTGCCCACGGCCTGGCAGCGCGCCGCCGTCGGGTTCCTGCTGGTGATCGGCGTGGGGATCCAGGCCGTCATGGCCCGCCGCGCCTCTCGCCGGACGTTCGTCCTCGACACGGTGAAGGAATGACCATGCCTCAGTCGCCCCCTCCCGGGCAGTTCGCCCGGATGAACGACCAGGTCGATCGGTCGGTGCGCTCCCTGCTCGGCCGTATCCACGTCGGCCGCGGCGTCGGTCGGATGCTGGTGCTGTTCGCGCTCGCCTTCGGACTGTTCGCGATCCTGAACCCGAGGGTCTTCCTCAATCCGATCAACCTGCAGAACATGATGGTCGCCTCGCCGGAGGTGGGCATCCTGGCGATCGCCATGGCCCTCGCGATGCTCACCGGCGGGATCGATCTGTCCCTGGTCGCGATCGCGAACCTCTCGGCGATCACGGTCAGCACGATGTTCACCGCGATCGCGAGCAGCGATCCGGCCACGGCGGAGTCGATGGGCGGCCTCATCGCCCTGGTCGGCGTCCTGGTCGGCGCGCTCGCGGGAGCCGTCAACGGTTTCCTGATCGCAACCGTCGGCATCACGCCCATTCTCGCGACGCTCGCCACGATGCAGATCTTCAACGGCATCGCGATCGTGTGGACAGGCGGCACCACGCTCTACGGGGCCCCGGCGGTGCTCTCCTCGGTCGGGCAGGCGACGGTCGGCGGCATCCCGATCCTGTTCCTCGAGTTCCTCGTGGTCGCCGTTCTGATCGGGGTGCTGATCTCGCGCACGCCGTTCGGACGACGTACGCAGCTGCAGGGCACGAACCCGACGGCGGCGATGTACTCGGGTATCCGCAGCACGAGCGTGCTCTACGGCACGTATGTGACGACGGGGCTGCTCGGCGGCATCGCAGGGCTCGTGTTCCTCTCACGCAACCCCACCGCGAGCGCCGACTACGGCACGTCGTACGTGCTGCTCGTGATCGTGATCGCCGTGCTCGGCGGCACGAACCCGACCGGCGGCTTCGCGACCATCACCGGCGTGGTCCTCGCGACGCTCGTGCTGCAGGTCGTGCAGTCCGGCTTCACGGCCATCCGGCTCTCGGCATATGAATACGCGATCGCGCAGGGGGTGATCCTGATCGCCGTGATGGTGTTCGATCAGGTGAGGGTGAGGCGAAGGCCACGCCGCGCACCGAGCAGCCAGACCGAGACGATCGCGCTCGCCGAGATCCCCCGCGCCTGAACCGCATCCGAAAGGCATCCTGATGGAACTGTTCCTCGGCATCGACGTCGGAACGTACGAGACCAAGGGCGTGCTGGTCGATGCCACCGGTCACGTGCACGCCGAGGCGCGCTCTCGGCACGGCATCAGCACCCCGGCGCCCGGCATGGTCGAGCAGGACGCGGATGCGGTGTGGTGGCATGACCTCGTCGAGGTCGCCTCGACTCTGCGTCAGGCGGTTCCGGATGCCGAGATCGTCGCGGTCGCGTGCAGTGCGATCGGTCCGTGCGTGCTCCCGGTCGACGCCGAGCTGCGTCCACTGCGCCCTGCGATCCTCTACGGCGTCGACACCAGGGCGACCGAGGAGATCGATCTGCTCGAGACGCGTCTCGGGCGCGAGGAGATCTTCCGGCGGGCGGGCAACGCCCTCACGAGCCAGTCCTCGGGGCCGAAGATCCTGTGGATCGAGCGCAACGAGCCCGAGGTCGCCGCCCGAACCCGGTGGTACCTCACGAGTCAGAGCTACCTCGTCGCGCGCCTGACCGGTCAGGTCGTGATCGACCATGCGACGGCCGGCTACTTCCATCCCTGCTACGACCTCGCCCGGCTCGAGTGGAACCTCGACGGGATCGACGACCTGATCCGTCCGGACACTCTGCCCCCGCTCGGCTGGTCGACCGACGTCGCCGGTACCGTCACTGCCGCGGCTGCCGCGGCGACCGGCATCCCCGAGGGAACTCCGGTGCTGGTCGGCACGACCGACGCTGTCGCAGAAGCGGTCGGCGCCTCGGTCATGGCGGCCGACGACCTGATGCTCATGTACGGATCGAGCGGCTACTTCATCCGCGTGACCGGCGAGCCGCACGCGGATCCGCGGCTGTGGGCTGCGCCTTTCGCCCTGCCGGGACGCTACGTGCTCGCGGCCGGAACCTCGACGGCCGGCACGGCGACGCGATGGATCGCCGACCTGCTCGGGCTCGACCACGGCGACGGCGACACCGCGATGTTCGGGCGCTTGATGGAGCTGGTGCGCGCGGCACCTCCAGGTGCGAACGGCGTGCTGCACCTGCCGCACTTCAGCGGGGAGCGCACACCGCTGCACGACGCCGATGCGCGAGCATCCTTCAGCGGCCTCACGCTGTCGACGGGCCGTGCCGACCTCGCACGCGCGGTGGTCGAGGGCGTCGGGCAGTCGATCGCGCTCGCCGTCTCCGAGTTGCTGGATGGCGGTGCCGCAGCGCCGCGCGTGGTCGCGATCGGCGGCGGAACGCACAACGAGGTTCTGATGCAGACGGTCGGCGACTTGACGGGCCTTCACCAGCGCACGGCCGCAACCCTCGGAGCCGCGTACGGCGATGCGATGCTCGCAGCGATCGGGCTCGGCATCGTGACCGAGGAGCAGGCCGCGAGCTGGGTCGCCTTCTCGGGCGCGGTCGTGCCCGACGAGGACGCCAATCCGCAGCTGCAGACGGCCTACGAACGATTCCCGAAGACGTACCGCGCGCTGCGCGCGCTGAGAGAGGTGGACTGATGAGCAGGTGGCAGGAACTGGCCGTGCATCTGGCCGAGGTGAACGAGGTCGGGCAGGGGACGAGGGTCTCGGTGTTCGCGACCACGGCTTCCGTGCTCGACGCGGTCGACGCCTTCGTCGAAGAGGTGTACCGCCGTGGCGGGATGCCCCAGGTGCTGCTCGTCGAGGAGAAGTACGACCGCTTCGCGCTGGAGCACGCGAGCGAATCCCTGCTGCGCGAGGCGGCACCTCTCGAGCTGGCATCGATGGAGTGGGCAGACGTGCACGTCTCGTTCCGTGGCATGGAACCGCCCGCGGATGAGATCGACGGCGCCAGGCTCAGCCTGCAGCGGGAGGGCAAGGGCCTCGTGTCGACCGCGCGGTGGCAGGGAACGAGGTGGACGCTCGTACGCATCCCCACGCCCGAATGGGCGACGCTGATCGGAGTCCTGAGGGAACAGCTGGAGCAGGAGTTCTTCGCCGGCACCCTCGCCGACTGGACCGCGCACCGCACCCACCTCGATCGGCTGTGCACCGAATTGAACGCCACCTCGCTGGTGCGCATCCTCGATGACGACACCGACCTGCGCCTGAACTGCGCCGGTCGCACCTGGGTGCCGTTCGCAGGGGAGGCGAACCTGCCCGACGGTGAGGTCGCGACCGCTCCGGTGGAAGACGGCGTCGACGGGCACATCACGTTCCCCGGCTCGTTCTGGTTCGGCGGGGCGACCATCACCGACCTCCGGCTCGAGTTCGTCGAGGGGCGAGTGGAGAAGGTGTCGGCCACCCGTGGCCTCGACCTCGTGGAGCGCATCCTCGAAGCCGACGGCGCTCGCCGCGTGGGCGAGCTCGGCATCGGCACGAACCCCCATGTGCAGACCATGACCGGCGACCTGCTGATCGACGAGAAGATCCTCGGCACCGTGCACATCGCGCTCGGTCGCTCGTACCCGCAGTGCGGGGGCACGAACGAGTCGGCGATCCACTGGGACATCGTGAAGGACCTCCGCGCCTCGGGGCGGCTCGAGGCGGATGGCCGGGTGCTCATCGACCGCACGACGTACGACCCGATCCTCGCCGGGCAGGAGAGCTGACATGCGCAAGATCATCAATGACCCCCAGTCGTTCGTCGACGAGACGCTGGAGGGCATCCTCCTCGCCCACCCCGATGAGCTGCGGGCGGTCACCGCGGACCGGCGCGCGCTGGCGCGGACGGATGCTCCGGCACCGGGGCGCGTCGGCATCGTCACGGGTGGCGGCTCGGGACACCTGCCGTTCTTCCTCGGATACGTCGGCCGCGGGCTGTGCTCGGCGGTCGCCGTGGGCAACGTCTTCTCCTCGCCGAGCTCCGCTCAGATCCACGCGGCCTCGGTGGCCGTGCACTCGGACGCCGGACTCCTCTATCTCTACGGCAACTACGGCGGCGATGTGCTGAACTTCGACATCGCGGCCGAGCGCTGCCGCGCCGAGGGCATCGAGGTGCGCACGGTGCTCGGGGCGGACGACATCCAGTCCGCACCGAGCGAGCGGGCGGAGTCGCGCCGCGGGGTGGCCGGGCTCGTCCTCGTCTACAAGGTCGCCGGAGCGATGGCCGATCGCGGTGCCTCTCTCGCCGAGGTCGAGCGCGTGACCCGCAAGGCCGCCGATTCGACTCGCACGATGGGCGTCGGCCTCTCGCCGACCGTTCTCCCGGCCGCGGGGGAGGAGACCTTCACGCTGGATGAGGGCGAGATGGAGATCGGCGTCGGCATCCACGGAGAGCGCGGCAGCCACCGCGGCCCTCTCGAGACGGCCGATGCCATCACGGATCGGTTCCTGGTCGAGATCGGTACCGAACTCGACCTGAGTGAGGGACGGCGCGTTGCCGTGCTCGTGAACGGTCTGGGATCGACACCGCTCGAAGAGCTGTACGTGATCTATCGCCGGGTGCACCACGCGCTCACGGACGCCGGAGTGACCATCGGCTACCGGCTGATCGGCGAGTGCGTCACGAGCCTGGAGATGGCCGGAGCCTCGCTGTCGATCATGCAGCTCGACGACGAGCTGGAAGAACTGCTGCACGACCCTGCAGGGTCGCCCTTCTTCCGTCAGGGAGCGGCCCCGGTGGGGAATGTCCGCACGGCCGAGACCGCACTGGATGACGACACGGCCGCCGTCGACGTGACCGTGGCCGGATCTGCCAGCGAGGCGCGCGACCTGCTCCTGACCGTGCTGCCGCGGATGCAGCGGCACCGCGAGGAACTGCGTGCCCTGGATGCCGCGCTCGGAGACGGCGACCTCGGCGTCACGGTAGCGGTCGGCAGTGCTGCGGTCGCCGATGCTCTGCAGCAGCTCCCGGACGACCTCGATGCCCGCAGCGTCCTTCGTGCCTCGGGCGATGCGTTCGCAGCGGCGAATCCCTCCACCTTCGCGGCACTGATCGGAAGCGGCCTGCTCGCCGCGGCGGAGCAGGCGCCCGTGGGTGAACACCTCGACCGTGCGGGTCTCATCGACGTCGTGCGCACCGTTGCGGCGAGGATCGGCGCTCAGGGCGGTGCGGTGCGCGGTGACAAGACCGTCATCGACGTGCTCCTCCCGATCGCTGAGGCGCTGGATGCCGGGGCGGATGCGGCCGGGGCTTCGAGGGCGGCGCTCGCCGCGGTCACCGAGAGCACCGGATGGCAGTCACGACGCGGTCGCGCCGGATGGCAGCAGGAGCGCTCGGTCGGTCATGCAGACCCCGGTTCGGTCGCTGTCATGCGCTTCGTCGAGGAGATCGTGCGGGCTCAGGACGGGACCGGCGGGCCCGAGGCCTAGAGCATGCTTCGAATCAGCCCCGCCTGCGGCTCGCGATTTCGTCGGTGAGCAGCTGCACCTCGGCAGGGTCCGCATCCTCGGCGAGGGCGACGTAATGGTCCAGGACCGCCGGCCGGTAGCGCACGGGCATCGTCTGTCCTGGCGCGAGCCGGGTGAGGTCGGTGATGGTGAGGTCTTCGTCGGCGATACCGCGGAACGAGATCCCGTCGGCGGTCTCCACGTCGAGCATCAGGACCACACGGGGGTTGCTGTTGACCTCTCGCCAGTCGACGAGAACGCCGAGCGCAAGCTCGCCCGTACGCAGTTCTGCATTGCGAGTGCGTGCCTCACCGCTCAGGAGCGGGTTGGGGGCGACTCCGGGGAAGTCGGGGCCGACGCCCAGTGATTCCCGACTGAGGTCGGGCCTGAGCTGCGCCATCAGGTCGTCGAGCTTCTGCTTCCTCTTCTTCGAACCGAACATCCTGGCCCTCCCTCGCACCCCTTCGCCGTTGCCGGTATCCCGGCCTGGCGCGTCGCCTTCACCGCGATTGTATGGTGCCGGGCAGATCCCTCCGGGCTTTGCCAGATCCTCTAGTCGACCGGCAGATGCGGCGGGTGAGCGACGATGCCGCCGCGCATCGTCGCCGGACGCTTCACGATGAGCCCGGCCTCTTCGGCGATCAGCGCGCCCGCCGCCCAGTCGAACTCGTACAGGTCGGTCTCGATGAAGGCGTCGACGCTGCCCTCTGCCACGAGGCACAGCCCGAGCGCTGCCGAGCCCACGCTGCGGAGATCCGTGAAC
>NZ_LSJW01000019.1:0-19630 GCF_001557335.1 Microbacterium sp. CCH5-D1 | reverse complement strand
CCCGCCGAAGCGCTTCTTCGGTGCAGCCCGCAACATCGAGAACGGCGGATCCCTGACGATCCTCGCCACCGCGCTCGTCGAGACCGGCTCCAAGATGGACGAGGTCATCTTCGAGGAGTTCAAGGGCACCGGCAACAGCGAACTGCGCCTGTCGCGTCAGCTCGCCGACAAGCGGATCTTCCCGGCCGTGGACGTGAACGCGTCCAGCACCCGCCGCGAGGAGATGCTGCTCTCGGCCGACGAGGTCAAGATCACGTGGAAGCTCCGTCGCGCCCTCGCCGGACTCGACCCGCAGCAGGCGCTCGAGGTCGTGCTTGGCAAGCTCAAGGAGACCAACTCGAACGTCGAGTTCCTCGTGCAGATGCAGAAGTCGATCCCGACGCTGCCCTCGGGCGCTCACGGACACGACAACAACATCCGCTGAGCGGCCGACCCGTGTTCGAGTCCGTCCAGACTCTGATCGACGAGCATCGCCGGGTGCAGGAGGAGCTCTCCGACCCGGCGGTGCACGCCGACGCGGCACGCGCGAAGCGCGTCAACCGTCGATACGCGGAACTCTCGCGCATCGTCTCCGCCTACGAGGCCTGGGTCGCGGCGACCGATGACCTGGCGACGGCGCGGGAGTTCGCCAGGGAGGACGAGTCCATCGCGGCGGAGATCCCTGCGATGGAAGAAGAGCTGCAGGGCGCTCAGGAGCGTCTGCGGCGTCTGCTGATCCCGCGTGACCCCGACGATGCCCGCGACGTGATCATGGAGATCAAGGCAGGGGAGGGCGGCGCGGAGTCCGCGCTGTTCGCCGCCGACCTCCTGCGCATGTACATCCAGTACGCCGCATCCAAGGGCTGGAAGACCGAGCTGCTCGAGCGCAACGAGTCAGACCTCGGTGGGTACAAGGACGTGCAGGTCGCGATCAAGGGTTCCTCCTCCGATCCGGCGCAGGGCGTCTGGGCGCACCTGAAGTACGAGGGAGGGGTGCACCGTGTGCAGCGGGTGCCGGCGACGGAGTCGCAGGGCCGCATCCACACCTCGACGACCGGTGTGCTGGTCTTCCCCGAGGTCGATGAGCCGGAGGAGATCCACATCGACCAGAACGACCTCAAGATCGATGTGTTCCGCTCCTCGGGGCCCGGCGGTCAGTCCGTCAACACCACGGACTCCGCGGTGCGGATCACACACGTGCCCACCGGCATCGTCGTGTCGATGCAGAACGAGAAGTCGCAGCTGCAGAACCGCGAGGCCGCGATGCGCGTGCTGCGCGCCCGAATGCTGGCCAAGCAGCAGGAGGAGCTCGACGCAGCCGCCTCCGACGCGCGCAAGTCGCAGATCCGGGGCATGGACCGTTCGGAGCGCATCCGCACCTACAACTTCCCGGAGAACCGGATCGCGGATCACCGGACCGGATTCAAGGCGTACAACCTCGATCAGGTCATGGACGGCGCGCTCGACCCGATCATCGAGAGCGCGATCGCCGCCGACGAGGAAGCACGCCTCGCAGCCGTCGGCTCCGATTCCTGAGCCGTCCATCCGCTGACGTCAGACGCGTGCGGCGTAGCGGTGTTCGGGGCGGCCCGTCGATCCGTAGTTGAGGCGCACGTCGACGACGGCTCTCGCCGCGAGCGCTGCGAGATGCCGTTGCGCGGTCGCGCGCGAGATTCCGACGCGTTCCCCGATCTCCGCTGCCGAACGCTCTCCGTCGCCGAGTGCGGCGAGCACGAGCTGCTCCGTCGCCGACCGCGAGACGGACACCGGTTCGCCCGCACCGTGCAGGATGGCGAGGGCGCGGTCGACGTCTTCCTGGCGGAGGGTGCGATCACCGCCGAGGAGGTTGCGGTATCGCACGTAGTGATCCAGGAGTCCTGACAGAGCCCGTCGCTCGAAGGGCTTCACGAGATAGCCGACAGCTCCCGACCGCAGTGCTCTGCGTACCGTCGGAGCGTCATCGGCGGCGGAGATCAGGATCGCGTCGATGCCGGACTCGCGGACGAGCGCGATGCCGTCCCCGTCGGGAAGGAACACGTCGGCGATGAGCAGGTCCGGTCGGGAAGCACGCATGCTGTCGCGGGCTTCGGCGAGCGATCGCACGGTCTCGGCGACGCCGACTCCTGCGTGCTCCTCGACGATGCCCTGATGAAGCTGGGCGACGCGGAAGTCGTCGTCCAGGATGAGTACGCGCAGGGGGACGGTCATGTGTTCTCCTCAGGATCGGGGGAGCTGCGGTCGACTGCTCCGTTGATGCGCGCGGCGAAGACAGCGCCGCCTTCGACACCGCGGCTGTCGATACCGCGGCTGTCGACACCGCCGGGGTCGATGACCCAGAGGTCGCCCCCGTTCCGACGGGCGATCTCCGTCGACAGCGGAAGTCCGATCCCATGCCCGTGCACGGTGTCGGTGGTCTTCTGGTCCCGCGTCCGCGGGGCGAAAGGATCGACGTCTCCGAGTCCGGGGCCGGAGTCGGAGACGGTGAACACCAGTGCATCGTCGTCGTCCAGGACCGCCACCTCGACCCAGCGCGGAGTCCGCTCTCCCGAGACCGCGGCGGTCACGGCGTTGTCCACGAGGTTGCCGAGGACTGCGGCGACGTCTTCGGGAGCGATCACCGTGCCGATCAGGTGGGTGTCGTCCGCGATGCGCAGGGCGACGCCGCGTTCTCCGGCTTCGACGGCTTTAGCGCCCAGGAACGAGTGCAGAAAGGGGTCCCGCAGGAGGTCCAGCCCCACGACCGGGAACGCCACAGGACCCCGCTCCACGAGCTCGCCGAGGAACGCCCTGGCATCTGTGACCCGGCCGGCATCGATGAGTCCGGCGGCCACGTGCATGCGGTTGGCGAACTCGTGTCTCTGCACGCGCAACGCGGCGGTCATCGTCCTGACCGTCTCCAGGCGCTCGGCCAAGGCGACCAGGTCCGTGCGGTCGCGCACGATGAGCACGGTGCCGAGCTGCTGCCCCTCGCGCACCACGCTCCGCGAGTCGAGATACAGCATCCGGTCTCCGACGAGGGCGCTCGTGCGGGCGCCGGTACCCGTGAGGGTGTCCAGGACGGCCGGGAGGAGACCGAGGTCGTCGACGGGACGTCCGACCGGGTCGTCGAGGTCGAGCAGCCGATCGGCGGCGGCGTTGCTGACCCGGACGATGCCGCGTGTGTCTATGGCGATGACGCCGTCGTCGACCCCGTCCAGCACGGCCGTCTGGTTCTGCACGAGCGCGACCAGCTCTTCCGGCTGCACGCCGAGGGTGAGACGCTCCCATCGTCTGCGGAGCAGGAGGGATGCGAGCACAGCCAGAGCGAGGGCGCCCGCAGCCGTACCCCCGATCACGGCGAGCAGGGGCGGCAGGTCGTCGAAGACACCCGCACGCTCGAACCCCACACTGACCTCGCCCACCGGGGTGCCGGTCTCGTCCCGGACGGGAACCTTCGCGCGTGCGGACTCGCCGAGTGTCCCGGTCTGCCAGTCGACGATCTCGGCGCCCGCGAGCACCTCTTCGTATGGCGTGCTGACCTCCTCGCCGATCCGTGCGGGGGTGGGATGCGCGAGACGGATGCCGTTGTCATCGGTGAGCACCACGAACAGTGCGCCAGTGCGCGCGGTGACATCGGATGCGATGCGCTGCAGGTCGCCTTCGCGCAATTCTGCCGCGTCGGGTGTGCCCTCCTGGAGGGAGATGCGAGCGACCTCTGCGCGCACCTGCGGATCCTCTGCGAGGGTGCGGGCGATTCCCAGCGCCGTCGACTCCGCCTCGGCACGCAGCTGCTGCACGGCGAGGAGGAGATACACCCCGGTGCACAGGGCGACGACGAGGGTCACCGTCGCAAGCTGCAGGAGCAGGGCGCGCGTGGCGAACCGCGGTCTGGTCGACGTCATCCTCGGCACCGTGATTCTCTCCATGCTGCGCTCGCGCAATATGCGCAGAACCCACGCTACGCGCACAACGACAGGGAATGCGACATACCGCTCCCTCGGCGCGCGGATTGCCTATTCTCGTCGGGATCCGTCGACGCAGACGGAGACACGACGAAGGAGTCAACGCATGCCAGACGCACTCACCGGTCTGTTCGCGGCCGCCGAAGAGGCGCCGACCTACGATGTGGCGTTCGTGCCGCCGGAGTGGGTGCTCGTGCTGCTGGGGTTCACGATGGTCCTCGCGTTCATGACGCTCATCATGACCAAGCGTCTCACTCCCATGGTGGCGCTGATCCTGGTTCCGACCGCGTTCGGGCTCTTCGCCGGCGCAGGTCTCGGCCTCGGCGACATGATCCTCGATTCGATCGGCAAGATGGCGCCGACCGCGGCGCTGCTGATGTTCGCGATCATGTTCTTCGGCATCATGATCGACGTGGGGCTGTTCGATCCACTCATCCGCCTCATCACGCGGCTGCTCGGAGACGACCCGGCGAAGGTGGTGCTCGGAACCGCGATCCTCGCCGGCGCGGTCTCCCTGGACGGCGACGGTTCAACGACCTTCATCATCACGACGTCGGCGATGCTCCCCATCTACCTCCGGCTCGGGATGAGCCCCGTGGTGCTGACGTGCGTCGCCGGCCTCATGAACGGCACGCTGAACATCGTTCCCTGGGGTGGGCCGACCGTGCGCGCCGCGACAGCGCTCGGAGTGCAGCCGACAGACATCTTCGTGCCGATGCTGCCCGCGCTCGGCGCCGGTATCGTCGTGACTCTCGGGTTCGCGTGGATCCTCGGACTCCAGGAGCGTCGCCGCCTCGGGCGCCTGGACTCGGAGGGCCTGCTCGTCGGTGCCGACGGCGGATCGCTGTCGACCGTGCCGAAGATCTTCCGCGGTGCGGAGCCGAAGCCCGGAGCGCGCGCGTCGCTGCGTACCGGCAACCTCGTGGTCGTCGCCGGCGGCCATGCTCCGGTCTCCGCTGCGAGCGTCGACCCCGCGGACACGGCCATGGCGGACACGATGCTGGACCCCGCCCGCCCCACGCTCCGACCGAAGCTCATCTGGTTCAACCTCGCCCTCACACTCGCGGTGATGGTGCTGCTGGTGCTCGACATCCTGCCGCTGCCGTACGTGTTCATGGTGGGGGCCGGGCTCGCCCTCGTCATCAACTTCCGGGGCATCAAGGAGCAGGCCTCCGAGATCGTCGCGCACGCACCGAGCATCGTGGGCGTCGTCTCCATGGTGATCGCGGCCGGTGTCCTGGTGGGCGTGCTCACCGGCACCGGAATGGTCGACGCGATGGCCGCGTGGATCACGAACGTGCTTCCTCCTGCTCTCGGCCCGTTCCTCGCACCGATCACCGGACTCCTGTCGATCCCGTTCACGTTCTTCATGTCGAACGACGCGTTCTACTTCGGCATCCTCCCGGTGCTCGCCCAGAGCGCTGCCAACTTCGGCATCGATCCCGTGGAGATGGCGAGGGCGTCGATCACCGGTCAGCCCGTGCACCTGCAGAGTCCGCTCGTCCCGGCGATCCTGCTGCTCGTGTCCCTCGCGAGCGTGAACCTGGGCGATCACCACCGCAAGGTCCTGTGGCGCGCGACCATCGTCTCGCTCGTGATGCTCGGCGTCGGCATCCTGAGCGGAGCGGTCCCGTTCTTCGTGGCCCAGTGACCGGACGGCGGGGAGTGCGGACAGCGCACTCCCCGCTCTCCTGGAGCCGGGGCGCTATGCTCAGCCCGTGATCACATTCCTCTTCCGCGGCCTGCTCTACCTGGTGTCCGCCGGCCTCGGCCTGATCGCCGCCGACCTGCTGCTCGACGGCTTCGAGATCGAGTGGGACAAGTGGTGGGGATTCGTCATCTGCATCCTGATCTTCGCGATCCTGCAGAGCGTGCTCTCGCCGTGGGTCATGAAGATCGCCAATCGCTACGCACCCGTGCTCATGGGCGGCATCGGCATCGTGTCGACGCTGATCTCGCTGATCATCGTCGTGCTGCTCCCGATCGGTGGTCTGCGCATCACCGACCTCACCGGATGGTTGCTGGGTTCGGTCATCGTGTGGTTGATCACGGCCCTCGGAAGTGTGCTGCTCCCGCTGATCTTCCTCCGCAAGAAGGTCGAGTCGGTCAAGGGAGAACGCCGCTAGCGCACGCGCGTCAGATCGCGTAGTGGTCCGGGGCGGTGAGGAGCGCTCTGGTGTCCTCACCGGCCGTGCGGTGACGCGGTTTCGCCGGAATGCCGACGAGGATGCTGTCCGCCGGGGCGTCTCGGGTCACGACCGCGTTCGCGCCGACCACTGACCGCGCGCCGATCGTGACGGATCCGAGGATCTTGGCCCCCGCTCCGACGGCGACGCCGTTCTCGAGGGTGGGATGCCGCTTGCCCGAGGTGCGTGTGCGTCCTCCGAGCGTGACACCGTGATAGAGCATCACGTCGTCGCCCACGACGGCGGTCTCGCCGATCACGACACCCATCCCGTGGTCGATGAAGAACCGGCGACCGATGCGTGCACCGGGATGGATCTCGATCCCGGTGAGCCAGCGTGAGACCTGTGACCCGGCTCGCGCGAGCAGACGCAGCCGGCGCCGCCAGAGCGCGTGGGATACGCGGTGCGCCCAGATCGCGTGCAGCCCGGGGTACAGCAGTGCGACCTCGACGGCGCTGCGCGCGGCCGGGTCCCGGAGGCGAGCTGCGGCGATGTCCTCGCGCATCCGCCCGATCATTCCCATCGACGGCCTCAGTCTTCGCGCAGATCCTCGAACAGTGCGGTGGACAGGTAACGCTCACCGGTGTCCGGGATCACGACCACGATCGTCTTGCCGGCGTTCTCGGGGCGGGCGGCCACCTTCAGCGCGGCGGCGACGGCTGCGCCGGAAGACATGCCGACGAGCAGACCTTCCTTCGCGGCGAGCTCGCGGGCGACGCGGATCGACTCGTCGAACTCCGCGGTGAGGATCTCGTCCAGCACCTCGCGGTCGAGCACGTCCGGGACGAAGTTCGGGCCGATGCCCTGGATCTTGTGCGGCCCGGGGTGTCCCTCGGTCAGCACGGGGGAGTCCTTGGGCTCGACGGCGATCACCTGGACGCCCGGCTTCGCGGCTTTGAGAGCCTGTCCGGTTCCGGTGACGGTCCCTCCGGTGCCGACGCCTGCCACCAGGATGTCGACGGCGCCGTCCGTGTCGCGGAGGATCTCCTGCGCCGTGGTCTCGCGGTGGATCTGCGGGTTGGCGGCGTTCTCGAACTGGCGGATCCAGATCGCGCCAGGGGTCTCCGCGACGATGCGCTTGGTCTCCTCGATCGCGCCGCTCATGCCCTTGGTGGGGTCGGTGAGCACGATCTGTGCCCCGAACGCCTTCAGCAGCACGCGGCGCTCCTTCGACATGGAGGCCGGCATCGTGAGGATGACACGGTACCCGCGCGCCGCGCCGACCATGGCGAGGGCGATGCCGGTGTTGCCGCTCGTCGATTCCACGATCGTGCCGCCAGGCTGCAGCTCACCCGACGCCTCGGCGGCATTGATCATGGCGATGCCGATGCGATCCTTCACGCTCGAGGCGGGGTTGTAGTACTCGAGCTTGGCGAGGACGGTCGCACCGAGACCCTCGGTCACCCGGTTCAGCCGGACGAGCGGGGTGTTGCCGAAAGCGGTCGTGATGTCGGAGTGGATGCCGGGCATGGTGAGCCTTCCTGTGCGGGGGTCGCTGCGGGACCAGCCTAGGGGAGGGGGTCTATGGGTGAGGCTTTGTGACGGTCGCCCGCACCCTACGCTGGAAGTCATGTCCGACAACTCTCTTGCTGCGGTCGTCCGCGCGGCGGCCCAGCGTCTGACCGACGTCGGCGTCCCCGATCCTCTGGTCGATGCCGAGCTCCTCGCCGGGCACGTCCTCGGCAGGCGGCGCGGCGAGATGCAGGCCGCCATCGTCCGCGGCGACCGTGTCGACGATGCCGATGCGGTGGCGCTGGACTCGGTCGTCGCCCGTCGAGCCGCACGCGAGCCCCTCCAGCACATCACCGGGACCGCTCCCTTCCGTCACCTCGAACTCGCTGTCGGCCCCGGCGTCTTCGTGCCGCGTCCGGAGACCGAGACCGTCGCGCAATACGCGATCGACGCGCTGGTGAACTCCGCGGAACCCGCCCCGATCGGCATCGACCTCGGCACCGGAAGCGGGGCCATCGCCCTCGCGATGGCCACGGAGGTCCCGCACGCCCGGATCTTCGCCGCCGAACTGTCCGAAGACGCCCACGCGTGGGCGACTCGCAACGTGGAGGGAGTGGAGAACCTGACGCTGGTCCTCTCCGATCTGCGAGACGCGTTCCCTGAGCTCGACGGCACGGCGTCCGTGGTCATCTCGAACCCGCCGTACGTCCCTGACGCGGCCGTACCTCGCGACCCGGAGGTGCGACTCTTCGACCCGGCCATGGCGCTGTACGGCGGAGAGGACGGTCTCGACATCGTTCGCGTGCTCAGCGGACGCGCGCTCGGCCTGCTGCGCCCCGGCGGGCTTCTCGTCATCGAGCACGGCGAGCTGCAGGGCGAATCGATCAGGGAGATCCTCACCGTCGACGGCTGGCGTGCGGCGGCGACGCATCGCGACCTGACGCTGCGGGATCGCGCCACGACCGCGCTCCGCCCCTGATCAGCAACCTCCGAGCGTGCTCATCGGCCGCGCCGCATAGAATCGAACCGTCATGTCAACCATCTTCGACTGCAGCGACGAGTCGCAGCTTCTCGCCGGTATGCGCAATGCGCGCCAGGCGATCGGCCGAGGCGACCTCATCGTCATCCCCACAGACACGGTGTACGGTGTCGCCGCCGACGCCTTCTCCCCGGCCGCGGTGCAGAGGCTCCTCGACGCGAAGGGGCGCGGCCGCGACCAGCCGCCGCCCGTTCTCATCGGCACCAAGGAGACCCTCGCCGCCCTCGCGGAGTCGGTTCCCGAGCCCGTGGAGCGTCTGGTCGAGGCGTTCTGGCCCGGGGGACTCACGATCGTGCTGCCGGCGCAGCCGTCGCTGGTGTGGGACCTGGGGGAGACCCTCGGCACGGTCGCGGTGCGCATGCCGGAGGGCCGCGTCGCCCTCGAACTGCTCGCGGAGACGGGACCACTGGCGGTCTCCAGCGCGAACCTCACAGGGGAGTCGGCTGCCATCTCCGCGTACGACGCTGAGAAGATGCTCGGCGACAGCGTCGCGGTGTACCTCGCGGACGGTCTGAGCAAGGACGGCATCGCGTCCACCATCGTCGATGCGACGTCGCTGGTGCGTCGAGGCGCCGACTCCGACCAGGGCGTGGTGCGGATCCTCCGTGACGGCGCGGTCACGCGCGAGCAGCTGCATGAGGTGCTCGGCGATCTGCTCGAGCCCGAGGACGACGGGCAGGAGCACGCCGAGCACGCGCACACCGGGCACGACCACCCGCAGGAGCAGGACGGGGATTCGTGAAGCAGTATCTCTTCACGATCATCCTCACCGCCCTGATCACGTTCGCGCTGACCTGGGCGGTGTTGAAGGTGAGCCTCCGGTTCAAGCTCTACCCCGCCATCCGCGACCGTGACGTGCACACCACGCCCAAGCCCCGGCTGGGCGGCGTCGCGATCTTCCTCGCCATCGCCGCGGCCTTCGGCTTCTCTGCGATGAACCCCTTCTTCCAGAGCATCTGGATCCCCCCGCAGACGATGTGGTCGATCCTCGGCGCCTCGCTTCTGATCGCGATCATCGGCGTGGTCGACGACCTCTGGGACATCGACTGGATGATCAAGCTGGGCGCGCAGTTCCTCGCCGCCGGCGTCATCACGGTCGGCGGCGGACTGCAGATCCTCTCGCTGCCGTTCGGCGACCTCATCGTCGTGTCCAGCTGGCTGAGCATCACCATCACGATGTTCGCGATCGTCATCGTGATGAACGCGGTGAACTTCATCGACGGCCTCGACGGCCTCGTGGCCGGTGTGTGCCTGATCTCCAACGGCGTCTTCTTCGCCTACTCATACATCTTCACGCGCGACTCCGGGGCCTCCAGCTACTTCAACCTCTCGACGTTCCTTGCGGCGGTCCTCATCGGTGCGTGCCTCGGGTTCCTGCCCTTGAACTGGAGCCCGGCCAAGATCTTCATGGGCGACTCGGGAGCACTGGTGATCGGCCTCCTCATGGCCACGTCCGCGATCGCGATCACCGGCCAGATGGACCCGTCGGCCCTCGACCCCGAGCGTCTCGGCCGGTCGCAGCTGGTCGGTGCGTTCCTGCCGATCCTGCTCCCGTTGCTCGTGGTACTGCTGCCGCTGCTGGACTTCGGCCTCGCGGTGCTCCGGCGCATGAGCGCGGGACGCTCGCCCTTCTCGCCCGACCGCAAGCACCTGCATCACCGCATGCTCGATCTCGGCCACCGGGACCGCGACGCCGTGCTGATCTTCTACGCCTGGACGGCTGTCGTCTCCCTGGCGGTCCTGATGATGTACGTGGGCGCACGGGAGGACTGGCCAGGCCAGTACCTGCCCGGCGTCGGCTTCGGCGTCCTGGGCATCGCCGCCTGCCTCGTCGTCACCTTGAGCCCCACCCGCCGCAGTGCTGCGGATGCCGAACCCGATCCGACACCCGTGGAGTCCTGATGAGCCCGAGCCCCGTTTCCAGCACCCCGATCCTGCGTCGGACCCTGATCTGGTCGGCGATCGCCACCGTCGTGCTCGCGATCGTCGCAGGCGGCGTCGGTTTCCTCGTCGCCCAGGGCGAGGGTCTCATCAGCGGTCTGCTCGGCGTCGTGCTGGCGGCCGTGTTCCTCGGCATCACCGGCCTCAGCATCCTCATCGCGAATCGCTGGTTCGGAGACCCGCTCTACGTGCAGCTGTTCTTCGCGATCGTGCTCGGCGGCTGGCTGCTCAAGCTGGGCGTCTTCGTCGTGGTGATGATCCTGCTCGCCGGTCAGCCCTGGCTGCAGCCGATGGTGTTCTTCCTCTCGATCGTGGCCGGTGTGCTGATGTCGCTCGTCATCGACGTCGTGGTACTCACGCAGATGCGTCTGCCGCACGTCAGCGACACCACGCTGCCGACCGAGGTTCCCGAAGATCGCGCCCCCGGCAACGCCAATCACATCGACGGCGGCCCCGTCGAGGACGGCCAGCGGTCTTAGGGGACCCTCAGATTCTGATAGTGTTGAGACGTGCCCGCCGCTCGCCCGCGAGCGCTTGCGCTGTGAAGCACACCGACCATCGTCGCCCCGGTTCTGACCGGTGCCCCGAAGCTGGAGCCCGCGCTGTTTAATATCGCTGCGACCCTGACCCCCCGACTTGCCACCGACGGCGAGTTCCACGGCCCTTCGATCGATGAGTTCTTTCCGGAGATCCTCTTCAACGTAGGCCCCATCCCGGTGAACCGGATCCACCTGATCCAGTTGCTCTCCGTGATCGCCGTGGTCCTCATCCTCTGGCTCGGTACCCGCCGCATGAAGGTCGTCCCCGGCCGGTTCCAGAGCCTGGTGGAGATGGGCATGGGCTTCGTGCGCGGCGGCATCGCCCACGACCTGCTCGGCCGCAAGGACGGCGATCGGTTCCTCCCGATCCTGATGACGATCTTCTTCATGACGCTGTTCATGAACATCACCGGCATCATCCCGTTCCTGAATATGCCGGGAACGGCCATCATCGCGGTGCCGCTCACGCTCGCCGTGGTCAGCTATGTCACGTTCATCTACGCCGGCATCAAGAAGAGCCCGAAGAACTTCTTCAAGAACTCGCTCTTCCCCGCCGGTGTCCCGTGGCCGGTGTACTTCATCGTCACCCCGATCGAGCTCATCTCGACCTTCATCATCCGCCCGGTGACGCTCACCCTGCGACTGCTGATGAACCTCGTGGTCGGCCACATGATCCTGGTCCTCTGCTTCGCAGCGACCCAGTTCTTCTTCTTCACCGCAGGCGGCGGCTGGGCCGCGCTCGGTGTCGGAACCCTCGCCTTCGGCGGCGCCTTCACTCTCTTCGAGATTCTGGTCGCCGTCCTCCAGGCGTACGTCTTCACCGTCCTCACCGCGGTCTACATCCAGCTCGCGGTCGCAGAAGAGCACTAAGCCCACTAGACACTGAGCGGGCAGGCATCAGCCTTCCCACCCAACGAAAGGAAAAACCCCGTGGACGCAACTACGGTTCTCGCTGAAATCAACGGCAACCTCGCGGTGATCGGCTACGGCCTCGCTGCCATCGGCCCGGCCATCGGCGTGGGTATCGTCGTCGGCAAGACCATCGAGGGCGTCGCTCGTCAGCCCGAGCTGGCCGGCCGTCTCCAGGTCCTCATGTGGATCGGTATCGCCTTCACCGAGGCGCTTGCATTCGTCGGCATCGCCGTCGGATTCATCCCCTTCCCGTAATCCGAACCGACTTCTGAAGGAGACAGGATGCTGAACGCTCTTGTCACGAACCTCGCGGCTGAGGGTGAGGCGGCGAACAACCCGCTGATCCCCGCGTGGTACGACATCATCTGGTCGGGTCTGTGGTTCCTCATCATCTTGATCGTCGTGTGGAAGGTCGCCCTTCCCAAGCTGACGAAGATGCTCGATGAGCGGTCCGCCGCGATCGAGGGCAACATCGCCAAGGCCGACGAGGCGCAGAAGCAGGCGGAGGCGGCACTCGAGGAGTACACGCGTCAGCTCGCTGAGGCGCGCACCGAGGCCGGCGAGATCCGCGAGGCCGCCCGTGAGGACGGCAAGAAGATCGTCGCCGAGGCGAAGGACGCCGCGACCACCGAGGCCGCACGCATCACCGCCACCGCGCACACGCAGATCGAGGCGGAGCGTCAGACCGCTCTCGTCTCGCTCCGCAGCGAGGTCGGATCGCTCGCCCTCGACCTCGCCGGTGGCGTGGTCGGCGAGACGCTCTCCGACGACGCACGCGCGACCGCTGTCGTCGATCGCTTCCTCGCCGAGCTCGAGGCATCCGAGAAGGCGGCTCAGTAATGGGCAGCGCGACCACTCAGGCACTCGCGGCATCCATCAAGACGCTTGCCGCAGCGAAGGACATCACTCTCGACACGGCGCGGGAGCTGTTCGCCGCCGCCCGGGCCGTGAGCGACTCGTCCCAGCTGAGCGGCGCGCTTGCTGATCCTTCCGCTCCCGCCGCGGCACGACAGAATGTCGTCGCAGCGGTGTTCGGCGGGTTCTCCGCAGGCGCCAAGGACGTTCTGTCGACCGTGGTCGCAGAACGCTGGTCCAACGCGGATGAACTCGTCGACGGTATCGAGGAGCTCGCGATCCGCGCCGCAGCGGTCGCCGAGCCGGACACGGACATCGAGGGCGAGCTCTTCGGGTTCTCCCGGGTGATCGCAGCCAACCCCGAGCTGGAACTCGCTCTGGGAAGCCGCGTCGGGGGAGAAGACGCCAAGAGCACGCTCGTCGAGCGTCTCCTGGCCGAAGGCTCCACCAGCACCGCAGCGACTCTGGTCATCACGTCGCTGGTACGCCAGCCGCGTGAGCGCCGCGTTCGTCGTCTGCTGGACAGGGCGATGAACATCGTCTCGAACCAGCACGGCCGCGTCGTCGCCACCGTGCACACCGCCACCGCCCTCAGCGACGCGCAGCGTGACCGTCTGAGCGACTCGCTCTCGCGTCGCTATGACGGTCAGGTCTCGCTCAACGTCGTCATCGACCCTGCCGTCGTCGGAGGTCTGCGCGTGCAGATCGCCGATGACGTCATCGACGGCAGCATCTCCGCACGACTCGCCGACCTTCGCCAGAAGCTCGCGGGCTAACACGACTTCGCGCGGGGAACCGCGCACCCAGATACAAAGGGAAGACAATGGCAGAACTATCGATCAGCCCCGACGTCATCCGTGACGCGCTGAAGGACTTCGCCGCCGCATACGAGCCCACCGCGGCCGGTGCGACCGAGGTCGGCACCGTCGTCGACGCTGCGGACGGCATCGCTCACGTCGAGGGACTGCCCGGCGTCATGGCGAACGAGCTCGTCGTCTTCGCCGACGGCACCAAGGGTCTCGCGCAGAGCCTGAACGAGCACGAGATCGGTGTCGTCGTCCTCGGCGAGTTCACCGGCATCGAGGCCGGCCAGGAGGTAACCCGCACGGGTGAGGTCCTCTCGGTCCCCGTCGGTGACGGTTACCTCGGCCGCGTGGTCGACCCGCTCGGCAACCCGATCGACGGACTCGGCGCGATCGAGACCGAGAGCGTCCGCGCTCTCGAGCTCCAGGCGCCCGGCGTCATGCAGCGCAAGTCGGTGCACGAGCCGATGCAGACCGGAATCAAGGCGATCGACGCGATGATCCCGGTCGGCCGTGGTCAGCGTCAGCTGATCATCGGTGACCGCCAGACCGGCAAGACCGCCATCGCGATCGACACGATCATCAACCAGAAGGCCAACTGGGAGTCCGGCGACGTCAACAAGCAGGTCCGTTGCATCTACGTCGCGATCGGCCAGAAGGGCTCGACCATCGCCTCGGTGAAGGGCGCGCTCGAAGAGGCCGGCGCTCTGGAGTACACCACGATCGTGGCCGCTCCCGCGTCCGACCCTGCCGGCTTCAAGTACCTGGCTCCGTACACCGGTTCAGCCATCGGCCAGCACTGGATGTACGGCGGCAAGCATGTCCTCATCATCTTCGACGACCTGTCGAAGCAGGCTGAGGCCTACCGTGCCGTGTCGCTCCTCCTGCGTCGTCCGCCGGGCCGCGAGGCATACCCGGGTGACGTCTTCTACCTGCACTCCCGTCTGCTGGAGCGTTGCGCGAAGCTGTCCGACGAGCTGGGCGCCGGTTCCATGACGGGACTCCCGATCATCGAGACCAAGGCGAACGACGTCTCCGCGTACATCCCGACCAACGTGATCTCGATCACCGACGGCCAGATCTTCCTGCAGTCCGACCTCTTCAACGCCAACCAGCGTCCGGCGGTCGACGTGGGTATCTCGGTGTCGCGAGTCGGTGGCGACGCGCAGGTGAAGTCGATCAAGAAGGTCTCCGGAACGTTGAAGCTGGAGCTCGCGCAGTACCGCTCCCTCGAGGCCTTCGCGATGTTCGCATCCGACCTCGACGCGGCTTCGCGTCGTCAGCTGTCCCGCGGTGCGCGTCTGACCGAGCTGCTCAAGCAGCCGCAGTACTCGCCGTACCCCGTCGAGGAGCAGGTCGTCTCGATCTGGGCCGGAACGAACGGCAAGCTCGACACGGTCGAGGTCGAGGACGTGCTCCGGTTCGAGCGCGAACTGCTCGACTACCTGCGTCGCAACACCAAGGTTCTCGACACGCTGCGTGAGACCAACGTCCTCGATGACGCCACGGTCGCAGAGCTCGAGAAGCAGACGGACGCCTTCGTCCTGGAGTTCCAGGGTGGCAAGGGCCACGCGATCGGCGCCCCCGGTCACGAGGAGCACGCTGCAGCCGAGGCTGAGGACGTCAACCAGGAGAAGATCGTCAAGGGTCGTCGCGCGTAATCGCGTGAGGTACTGAGATATGGGCGCTCAACTCCGGGTCTACAAGCAGAAGATCTCTTCTGCTCAGACGACCAAGAAGATCACGAAGGCGATGGAACTCATCGCGGCTTCGCGCATCCAGAAGGCGATGGCACGCGTCAAGGCGTCCACCCCCTTCGCGCGAGCCGTGACGAGGGCCGTGTCGGCCGTCGCGACGCACTCGAACGTGGATCACCCGCTGACCCGCGAGTCCGAGAACATCACCCGCTCCGCGGTCGTGATCTTCTCCTCGGACCGCGGTCTCGCCGGAGCCTTCAACTCGCAGATCCTCCGTGAGGGTCTCGAGGTGGCAGAGCTCATGCGCGAGCAGGGCAAGGAGCCGGTGTTCTACCTCATCGGCCGCAAGGCCGTCGGATACTTCCAGTTCCGACGGATCGCTGCGGCCGCGGAGTGGACCGGCGACACGGACACCCCGTCGTTCCACACCGCCGAGGAGATCTCGGCGACACTGCTCGAAGCGTTCTCCCGTGGAGGACAGGACGGCGGCGTCGATGAGATCCACCTCGTGTACAACCGTTTCGTCAGCATGATGACGCAGTCGCCGGAGTCCGTGCGTCTGCTCCCGCTGGAGATCACGGAAGCCGATGAGTCGGAAGCCGGTAACACCGTTTACCCGCTGTACGAGTTCGAGCCGGACGCCGAGACTGTTCTCGACGCGATCCTGCCGGTGTACATCCAGAGCCGCGTCTTCAACGCTCTCCTGCAGTCGTCCGCCGCCAAGCAGGCAGCGACGCAGAAGGCGATGAAGTCGGCCAGCGACAACGCCGACAAGCTCATCACCGACTACACCCGTCTGCGCAACAACGCGCGTCAGGCGGAGATCACGCAGCAGATCGCCGAGATCGTCGGCGGGGCCGACGCTCTCGCGAGCAAATAGACCATCAGGAAAGAGACGAAAATGACCCTCACCGCTCCGGCTGACCAGCCGGCGACCGCGGTCGTCGGGCGCGTCGCACGCGTCAACGGTCCGGTTGTCGACATCGAGTTCCCGCACGACTCGATCCCCGACATCTACAACGCGCTGAAGACCACCATCGCGATGGGCGAAGAGTCCACCGAGATCACTCTCGAGGTCGCTCAGCACCTGGGCGACGACCTCGTCCGCGCCATCGCGCTGAACCCCACCGACGGCATCGTCCGCGGACAGGAAGTCAGCGACACCGGCGAGGCCATCTCGGTCCCCGTCGGCGACGTCACCAAGGGCAAGGTGTTCAACGTCATCGGCGAGGTGCTGAACCTCGAGCCCGGTGAGACGATCGAGGTCACCGAGCGCTGGCCCATCCACCGCAAGGCGCCGAACTTCGACCAGCTCGAGTCCAAGACTCAGATGTTCGAGACCGGCATCAAGTCGATCGACCTCCTGACCCCGTACGTGCTGGGTGGAAAGATCGGTCTGTTTGGTGGTGCCGGTGTCGGCAAGACCGTCCTGATCCAGGAGATGATCCAGCGTGTCGCGCAGGACCACGGTGGTGTGTCGGTGTTCGCCGGTGTCGGTGAGCGTACCCGTGAGGGCAACGACCTGATCCACGAGATGGAAGAGGCGGGTGTCTTCGACAAGACCGCCCTCGTCTTCGGCCAGATGGACGAGCCGCCGGGGACGCGTCTGCGCGTCGCCCTGTCGGCTCTGACGATGGCGGAGTACTTCCGTGACGTGCAGAAGCAGGACGTGCTGCTCTTCATCGACAACATCTTCCGCTTCACGCAGGCCGGTTCCGAGGTCTCCACGCTGCTGGGCCGCATGCCCTCCGCCGTGGGTTACCAGCCGAACCTCGCCGACGAGATGGGTGTGCTCCAGGAGCGCAT
The DNA here is from genome assembly GCF_001557335.1 of Microbacterium sp. CCH5-D1. Lineage (NCBI taxonomy): Bacteria > Bacillati > Actinomycetota > Actinomycetes > Micrococcales > Microbacteriaceae > Microbacterium > Microbacterium sp. CCH5-D1. The sequence continues at coordinate 2,480 of NZ_LSJW01000019.1, read as the reverse complement.
CACCTCGACGCGTGGTCACTCGATCACCTCGCTGCAGGCGATCTACGTGCCCGCCGATGACTACACCGACCCGGCTCCGGCGACCACGTTCGCCCACCTCGACGCGACGACCGAGCTCTCTCGTGAGATCGCCTCGAAGGGTCTGTACCCGGCCATCGACCCGCTGACCTCGACGTCGCGCATCATGGACCCCCGCTACTTGGGCGAGGACCACTACCGCGTCGCGACGACCGTCAAGCAGATCCTCCAGAAGAACAAGGAGCTGCAGGAGATCATCGCCATCCTCGGTGTCGACGAGCTCTCCGAGGAAGACAAGATCGTCGTGTCGCGTGCGCGCCGCATCCAGCAGTTCCTCTCGCAGAACACCTACATGGCCAAGAAGTTCACGGGCGTCGAGGGTTCGACCGTCCCGCTGAAGGAGACCATCGAGTCGTTCGACGCGATCACCCGCGGTGACTTCGACCACGTGGCCGAGCAGGCCTTCTTCAACGTCGGTGGCATCTCCGACGTGGAAGAGCAGTGGGCGAAGATCCAGAAGGAGAACGGCTGACCATGGCGCTGCATGTCAGCCTCGTCTCCGCTGATGCGGAGGTCTGGACGGGAGAGGCGAGCCTCGTGGTCGCCAAGACCGTCGAGGGTGAGATCGGCTTCATGTCCGGCCACGAGCCGGTGCTGGCCATCCTCGCCGAGGGCCAGGTTCGCATCACCCAGTCGGATGGCACCAAGGTGCTGGCCAACGCTCAGGACGGGTTCCTCTCCATGGAGGGCGACACCCTGACGATCGTCGCCGGCAACGCGGCTCTCATCGCCTAGCAGCATCTGTTCCACGCGTCCGCCTCGGCACCCTCAAGGGTCCCGAGGCGGACGCGTCTGTATCCACCGAGGTTTCATGAAGATCCTGCTCCCGCCGTCCGAGACCAAGCGTGAGGGTGGCGACGGTTCGCCACTCGATCTCGAGTCGCTCGTGCTGCCGTCTCTGTCGGCGCATCGCACTGCCGTCATCGATGCGCTGATCGAGCTCGCCTCCGATGAGGAGACTGCGCGTCGGGTGCTCAAGTTGAGTGAGCGTCAGAGCGGCGACATCGCGCACAATCGGATGCTGCGCTCAGCGCCCACGATGCCGGCGATCGATCGCTATACGGGGGTGCTGTTCGATGCTCTCGATGCCCGATCCCTGTCATCAGCCTCCCGCAGATGGCTCGGTGAGCATGTCTTGATCCACAGTGCGCCCTTCGGCCCTGTCGGCGCTCTGGATCAGGTGCCCATGTACCGGCTCGCGGCGGGGACGTCGGTTCCCGGGCTTCCTGCCCTTCGACGCCACTGGGCCACCGCGACATCCGCTGCTGTGGCGGAATCCGCACCCACGTTCATCCTCGACCTGCGGAGCGAGGCCTATGCCGCGTTGGGCCCCGTGCCCGATTCGGTCGCTTCTGCGTACGTCCGTGTCGTGACGGAACAGGGGAGAGCCCTCAATCACTTCAACAAGAAGTCCAAGGGCTTGCTCGTGCGTGCGATCGCCGAGGAGCGACCGCGCGTCACGTCCGCTCGGGGCTTCCGTGCGTGGGCGGACAGTCGGGGGCTGGTCTTCCGGGACGGTGAGGACGACGGTGTCTGGGAGCTGGTCGTCGAGGAGTGACCGGCTCACCGTGGGCGATCGCGTTCCGCGGGAGAGATTCCCCCGAACGCGCCCGACGGCGTAAGGGGACATGCGCGGAAACCCCGGGAAGCGCTAGTGTGTTCAGCGCATGATGACCCATCATGAACTTCTGGAGGGAACCATGAACGACTACTACGGCTATGACGGCCTGTCAGGCGGCGCGGTCGTCGCGTTGATCCTGGTCTACACGATCCTGCCACTCGCCATCTACGCGCTCTACTCGTGGTTCTACATGAAGATCTTCGAGAAGGCAGGCGTGCAGGGCAAGTGGCGCGCCTGGGTGCCGGTCTACAGCACCATGATCTTCTACAAGCTCGGTGATCTGAGCCCCTGGCTCGTCCTGTACCTCATGGGCGCCGGCATCGTCGGGGCGATCATCCCGTTCCTCGGCTGGTTCCTGATCCTCCCGCTCGTCGGCATCGCCGGTCGCGTCATCGACCTGATCGCCGCATGGCGCGTCGGTCTGAAGTTGCAGAAGGACGCCGTCTGGGTCGTGCTCTACTTCTTCCTGCCGCCGGTGTGGCTCGGTATCAACGCCTTCGACAAGTCGCGGTGGAACCCGGCCATCCAGCCCGCGTCCTGGGCAGCGAACGGCCTGCTCGGAGACCGGACGGTCTGGGACGGCATCCCCGCTCAGGCATCGGCTGCAGCTCCCAACGCTGGTTACGGTTCGCCCCAGGGCTACGCTCAGCCCGGCCCGCAGGGCTACGCCCCGCCGGCGCAGCCCGGTTACGCGCCGCCTGCTGCACCGGCAACCGGCGCACCGGTCCCTCCGGCCACTCCGCCCGCGGCACCGTCGGCTCCGCCCGCGGCACCGTCGGCT
>NZ_LSJW01000187.1:0-1571 GCF_001557335.1 Microbacterium sp. CCH5-D1 | reverse complement strand
CGCCGCCGCCTGAGCCGCTGCGTTGGCCGACACGTCGGCCGCCGCGGATGCCTGGCTGGTCGCGTCCGCGAGTGCCGCAGCGACTGCCGCGGCCTCAGCCGAGGCGTTGCTGTCGTCGTCAGCCTGGGCGGAGGCCGCTGCCGACGCGGACGCGTTGGTGTTGATCTCCGCCGACGCGTCAGCCGAGGCGACCGCGTCGGACGAGGCATCGGTCGAGGCGTTCGCGATCGCCGCCGCGCTCGCGTTCGCCGCAGCGCTCGTGCTGGCATCCGACGTCGCGGTGGCGTCAGCCGCCGTGTTCGTCGTGGCGTCGGCGAGAGCTGCGGCCTGGGCCGCGATGGCCGCGCCGGCGTTCGCCGCCGAGGTGGCATCAGCCGTCGCCGCCGTGGACGAGGTCGCCGTCGCCGCCGACTCCGATGCGGCGTCCGCTGCCGGGTCGGCCGCCGCCGAGCCCTGCGCTGTCGCATCCGCGAAGGCCGCTGCCTGCGCGGACGCTTCCGCGACGGCCGCGGTGGTGGCATCGGCGTTCGCCGAAGCGGATGCCGAGGCAGCCGCGTTCGCGTTGGTCGAGGCTTCCGAGGATGCGTCGGTGGAGGAGTCGGAGGTCGCTGCGGACTCCGACGAGGCCGCGGAGTTCGCTTCCGCTGCCGCGGAGGCTGCGGCGTTCGCGTTCGTCGAGGCATCAGCCAGCGCCGCGGCCTGGGCGGCGACGGCCGCGGAGGCGTTGGCGGTCGATGTCGAGTCGGTCGACGCTGTCGTCGATGCCGTCGTCGTCGCCGCAGCCTCGGCGGCCGCGGTCGCGTCAGCGGTGGCGGCCGCCGACGCGGACGAGGTGGCATCGGCCAGAGCAGCCGCCTCCGCAGCGGCCTGGGCCGACGGGTCGCCGTCCGCGGTCGCGTCCGCCGAGGCCGACGCTGACGCCGCTGCGTTGGTGTTGACGTCACCCGGGTCGCCCGCCGTCACCTCTGTGGTGTCCGTCGCGGTGACGGCACCGGCGGTCGCAGTCAGCGTGTATCCGGTTCCGGGAGTGGTGCCCGCCGGTACGGGATAGTTCGCAGTGAAGGCTCCCGAAGCATCGGTCGTCGCCGTCACCGGGCCGCCGACGTTCGCGCCTCCGCCCGGAGCTGTCAGCTGCAGCGAGACCGAGGAGCTCACGGGCCAGCCCGAGCCGGTCACGGCGAGGTTGCTGCCCGCCGGAACCTGGGCGGCCGCGTCGACCACGACGGGAGCCGCGGTGACCTCCGTCGTGTCCGTCGCCGTCTGCGCACCGACCGAGGCCGTGACCGTGTAGCCGGTGCCTGCCGGGGTGCCGGCCGGGACCGGGTAGTCGAGCGCGAAGCCGCCGAGCGCGCCGGTCGTGGCCGTGCGCGGGGTACCGACGGCCGCGCCGCCGGGTGCGCTCAGCTGCACCGAGACCTGCGTGTTCGCCGGCCAGTTCGCTCCGGTGACGGGCAGATCGTCCCCTGCCTGCACCGTCGCCGCCGCGTCGACCGTGGCCGCCGCAGTCACGGTCGTCGTGTCGGTCGCGGTCTGGGTGCCGACAGTCGCCGTCACCGTGTAGCCCGCGCCGG
>NZ_LSJW01000186.1:0-12352 GCF_001557335.1 Microbacterium sp. CCH5-D1 | reverse complement strand
GCCCTGAGCGGCTCTGCCCTGAGCGGATGTCTCCCACCGGCATCCGCTCAGGGCAGAGCCGCTCAGGGCGGATTCGCGCCGTCCGCGATGTGCTGCGGCCGATGCTGGGGGCATGAGCGAAGACAACCCCATCCCGCAGTTCGGTCCCGAAGCCCGGCGCGCGCTGTTCCATGAGCGGGTGCTCGTGCTCGACGGCACCCTCGACGACGACAACGGCACGATGCTGATGACGCAGCTGCTCGCGCTGTCAGCCGAGGACCCCACGGCAGACATCGCCCTGTGGATCCACTCGCCCGGTGGGTCCGTGCCCTCGATGCTCGCGATCCGCGACATCATGCGGCTGATCCCCAATGATGTCGCGACCCTGGCTCTCGGCCTCGCGTGCAGCGCCGGGCAGTTCCTGCTCTCCGCCGGCACCCCGGGCAAACGTCGGGCGCTTCCGCACGCTCGGATCCTCATGCATCAGGGGTCCGCGGGCATCGGCGGCTCCGCGGGAGAGCTCGAGACGCAGGCCGACGACCTGCGGCACATGCGCGACACCGTGCTCGGACTGATCGCCGACGACACCGGTCAGCCGGTCACGCGCATCTTCGAGGACTCGCTGCACGACCGCTGGTACACCGCGACGCAGGCGCAGGACTACGGCTTCATCGACGGGATCGTGGCCTCGATCGGCGAAGTGATGCCGCGACGACGCGCGCGCGTCGGTCTGGGGGTGGACGCATGAGCACCTACTCGATCCCCAACGTCATCGCGCAGCATCCCCGAGGCGAGCGCATCATGGACGTGTACTCGCATCTGCTCGCGGAGCGCGTCATCTACCTCGGCACCGGCATCGATGCGGGGGTCGCGAACGCCCTTATCGCGCAGCTGCTGCACCTCGACGCGGACGGCCCGGAATCCGGCATCCAGTTCTACATCAACAGCGAGGGCGGCGATCCAGGGGCCGCGCTGGCGATCTACGACACCATGCAGCACATCCGTCCGCGCATCGCGACGACCTGCGTCGGCCAGGCCATCGGCCCCGCGGCGCTCCTGGTCGCTGCAGGAGACGTGGGGGAGCGGGCGGCCCTCGCCCACGCGCGCATCGTTCTGCATCAGCCCGCAGGGCAGTCGCGCGGTGCGATCCCCGACCTCATCCTCGCCGCCGACGAAGTGGTGCGGGTGCGTTCCGACATGGAGGAGATCCTGGCCAGGCACAGCGGTCGCACGGTCGCCGAACTCCGAGCCGACACAGACCGTGATCGGGTGTTCACGGCAGCCGCCGCGCTCGACTATGGACTGATCGACACCGTGCTGGGCGCGCGGAGCTGAGGCGGCGTCCGGGCTGCCGGACGGATGCATGAGCGACGGGCGGCTGCAGGACCGACGCGGGACCTGTGGTCATGCATCCGTCCGCCGCTCATGCAGATGACGGGTCAGGGACCAGATGACGGGTCAGCGACCACGGGTTCGGGGTCAGGCGGCGAGGGCGAACGCGCCACGCGAGGGGGCCGTCGATCGCAGACTGTCGGCCACGTCGCTGGTGAGCTCGATCAGACTCGTGTCGAGCGCACCGGCGATCGCGGCGATCATCTCGCTCGACGGCTCCTTCAACCCGCGTTCCACCTCGGAGAGGTACTGCGGCGAGACGCCGGCCTTCTCGGCGGTCTCGGTGAGCGTCTCCTCGCGGTCGTGGCGTCGACGACGCAGCTGGTCGCCGAGGAGGTGACGCCACAGCGGCTCGGGGTCGTTCGACTTCGGGCGGTCGGAGCGAGGAGTGTGCGGGAACGAGATCAGGTCGGCCATGCCTCACGATAGGCCGGGGTGTCCGGACGGTTCGAGCGGTTCTGCTCAGAGCAGAACAGCGGGTGCTCAGGCGTCCGCGTGATCAGGGGCGGAGTCCGTGGAAGCCGAGGAGCCGGCGCCTTCGGTCGAGGGGGAGGCGGCGGCATCCGTCGCCGCCCAGCTCGCGAGCATCCTCAACTTGTCGGCCGATGCCGTCCCTGGCTCCGCGGTGTAGGTCGAGAGGTGCAGCCCGGGATCGGCCGGGAGTTCGAAGGCCTCGTAGGAGAGCTCGATCTCCCCGACCACGGGATGCGTGATGCGCTTGACCCCGGTGCGGTGGAAGCGCACGTTGTGGGCGGCCCACAGCGTGCGAAACCGCTCGCTCCGCGTCGAGAGCTCGCCCACCAGGTCGGTGAGCTTCCGGTCGAACGGATTGCGTCCGGCTTCCCCGCGCATCGCGGCCACGAGCTCCTGCGTGTTCCGATCCCATTCGGGGTAGAACTCCTGCGCGGCCGGATCGAGGAAGGCGAAGCGCGCGCTGTTCGGCTGCGGCTGCGCGAACACGGGCGCGTAGAGGGCGCGACCCAGGGCGTTCGCCGCCAGGTAGTCGAAGTAGTTGTTGCGCACGATCGCCGGAGCTTCGGTCATGGCGTCGAGGAGGCGCAGGATGCTCGGACGCAGCTCTGTCGTCTTCTTCCGTGGTGCGCGCGCGACCGGCGAGGCGTTCGCGGCGCGGGCGAGGTCGAACAGGTGCGCGGTCTCGGCCTCATCCAGCTGGAGCGCACGGGACAGCGCATCGAGCACGCTGTCCGATGCCCCGGACAGGTCTCCGCGTTCGAGACGCGTGTAGTAGTCGACGCTGACCCCCGCGAGCAGCGAGACCTCCTCGCGGCGCAGTCCGGGAACGCGGCGGTTGCCGCCGAACGCCGGGAGTCCGGCCTGATCGGGGGTGATGCGTGCGCGCCTCGTGGAGAGGAACTCGCGCACCTCGCTGCGGGTGTCCATGCATCCGACGCTACGCGCTCGACGACCGGACAGGGAGGTACTGGCGGTACCGGTGACCCGGGCCGTACGTCAGAGGGCCGCGGTCACGCCGGGGAGCAGCTTTCCGAGGATCGCCCCCAGCTGCTCGCGCTCCTCGCCGGTGAGGGGGTCGAGCACGAGCTCCCGCACCTGCTCGACGTGCACGGGGGCCGCCGTGCGGAGCATCTCCCGTCCGGCCGGCGTCAGCGTGGCCGAGAGGGTGCGCTTGTCGGAGCCGCAGGAGGTGCGCTCGACCCAGCCGCGCTCCTCGAGCGAGTCCAGCGCGTGACTCAGGCGCGAGCGGCTGAGGCCGGCGATGCGGGCGAGCTCGGTCATGCTCACGGCGCTCTCACCCCGGCCGGCCAGGGTGATGAGGATGGCGTAGCGGGCGTGGTTGAGACCGACCTCTTCCTTCAGCGTGCGGTCGAGCACCTGAGGGAGCAGCTGCACGAAGCGGATGACCGGCAGCCAGGTATCCATCTCGGTGTCGTCGAGCCGACGCGGATTCTGCTCCGCCGTCCCGTCCGCCTCCGAGGTCATGATGCCCTCCCGTGCTGTCGCGCCTGCCGTCATGCCGCGGACAGGTCGAGGGTGTGCGCCGTGTGGTCGCGCTTGGCCTGCAGGTAGCGGGAGTTCGACTCCGACAGGTGCACCTGGGTGGGTACACGGTCGGTCACACGGACCCCGAGGGCTTCGAGCTGCACCGCCTTGTCGGGGTTGTTGCTCAGCAGGCGGATGCCGTCGACGCCGAGCGCGTGCAGCATCTGCGCCGCCACCGTGTAGTCGCGCTCGTCCTCACCCCGGCCCAGGGCGACGTTCGCCTCGTACGTGTCGAGGCCGGCATCCTGCAGGGCGTACGCGTCGAGCTTGGCGTACAGGCCGATGCCGCGCCCCTCCTGGCGCAGGTAGAGCAGGAAGCCGCCCTCCTCCGCGATGCGCTCCACGGCCTCGCGCAGCTGAGGGCCGCAGTCACAGCGTTCCGACCCGAACACGTCGCCCGTCAGGCACTCGCTGTGCGGGCGCACGAGCGGGGCCTCGCCGCCGTCCTCCGCGCGATCGATCGCCGCCCGCCAGTCGCCCAGCCCGAGCAGCAGGTGCTCGCGGCCGTCGGCCAGCCCGTCGAAGGTGACCACGTCGGCGGTCGTGGAGAAGCCGTCGCCGAATCGCAGCGGGACGCGGACGCGGGTGCGTTCCGTCGCGACCGGAGCGACGGTTGAACTTTCAATCATGCCGGGTGCAACGCGGCCTGCTGCGGAGTATTCCCCGTGGAGCGGATTCCGAGGGGTTCCCTCAGTACCTCCCATCCGCCGTGGAATCGGAGTTGACTGGGGGTCACGCGACAGAAGGAGCATCACGAATGCGCGGAGTAGTCATGCACGCCCCAGGCGACGTCCGGGTCGAGGACAGGGAGAAGCCCACCATCACGCGGCCGACCGATGCCGTGATCCGTATCACCGCGACCTGCATCTGCGGGTCCGACCTCTGGCCGTATCGCGGTGCGAACCCCGTGGAGCACGATCCGATGGGACACGAGTACGTCGGCGTGGTCGAGGCCATCGGTGACGAGGTGCAGACGCTGGAGGTCGGCGACTTCGTGGTCGGCTCCTTCATGGCATCAGACAACACGTGCGAGATCTGCCGAGCGGGATACCAGTCCCGGTGCGTGCACGTCGTCCCGATGGGCAGGTACGGCACGCAGGCCGAGTACGCGCTCATCCCGCACGCCGACGGCACCCTGGTCGTCACTCCAGGACAGCCGGACGCCGACCTCATCCCGTCTCTGCTCGCCGCATCCGACGTCCTGGGAACCGGATGGTTCGCCGCGGTCGCCGCCGAGGTGGGGCCGGGCAAGACCGTCGCGGTCGTCGGCGACGGCGCGGTGGGTCTGCTGGGCGTCCTGGCCGCACGCGAGCTCGGCGCGGAGCGCATCATCGCGATGAGTCGCCATGCCGATCGGCAGGCTCTGGCGCGCGAGTTCGGTGCCACCGACATCGTCGAGGAGCGGGGGGACGAGGGGGTCGCCCGCATCAAGGAGCTCACGGACGGACTCGGCGCGCACTCCGTGATCGAGGCGGTCGGCACGCAGGAGTCGATGATGCAGGCGATCCGCTCCACCCGTCCCGGCGGCCACGTCGGCTACGTCGGTGTCTCCCACGATGTCGCCCTCCCCGGCGAAGAGCTCTTCTTCTCCGGAGTGCATCTGCACGGCGGCCCTGCTCCCGTGCGGCGCTTCCTCCCCGAGCTCATCCAGCTGATCTGGGACCGGAAGATCGATCCGGGCAAGGTGTTCGACCTCACGCTGCCGCTCGAGGACGCGGCGGAGGGCTACCGCGCCATGGACGAGCGACGCGCCACGAAGGTGCTGCTCACGGTGTGACGTGCGGAGGCGTGGGCTCCTGCGGGCGTCGTCGCTGTCGCTGTCGCTGTCGCACGAGCTTCACCTCGCTCGCGAGGATCCCGAGCACGACGAGTGCGCCGCCGATGAGCGCGGTCGCGGGCAGGCGCTCGCCGGCGAGGCGTCCGATGACCCCCGCCCACACCGGCTCTCCCGCGTAGATGATGGTCGCGCGTGTGGGGGAGACCGACTTCTGCGCCCAGTTCATCGTCAGCTGGATCAGACAGCTCGCCGCTCCCAGTCCCACCGCGCAGCCGACCCAGATCCAGGAGAACTCGGGAACCCCCTCACCGACCACCGGCATGGTGAGCAGTCCCAGCAGGCCGGCCGTGAGCAGCTGCACGATCGTGATGCGTCCGAGGTCGATCTTCCCGGCGAACAGGCTGATCAGGATGATCTCGGCTGCGATCGGCAGGGTGCTGATCATGGTCGCGATCTCACCGGTGCCGAGCGTCAGGGCGAAGGCATCCGGCCCCGCGATGCACAGCAGCCCCACGAACGCCAGTCCCGCACCCGCGAACGCCATGGCCGGGGGACGCTTGCGGAACACGGCCCACTGGGCCAGCGGCACCATCGGCACGTACATCGCGGTGATGAACGCCGAGGTGCTGCTGTCGATGGTCTGCAACCCCAGCGTCTGCAGGCCGTAGCCGAGGTAGATCATGACGCCGATCGCGATGCCGGCGCCGATGTCGCGCCAGCGGATGCCGCGCAGAGCGCGTCGGAAGATCACGACGCTGATGAGCCCGGCGATGAGGAAGCGGATGCCGACGAAGAACCATGGCCCGGAGTGCTCCATGGCCCAGTGCACGAGCAGGAAGGTGCCGCCCCAGACCGCGGTGATCGCGATGAGCGCGGCTTCCTGGGGGCGCAGACGCATCCACCGGAGACGAGAGGGCATCGTTGCCCCTTTCTCGACGTTGCCGGATAGAGCCTAACGGGCCGCAGTCGTCGTTCGAATCGCGCGGATGGTGCCGAACAGCCGTCGGATCGAGTCAGTTGCGCGATGCGAAAGTGACGGGAGAAGACGGCCGGGCGCCGATGCCGCTGCGGACTCGGTAGCCTCGCAACATGAGCGACTTCGTGAGTGCCGTCGAACTGAACGACCTGCTGACCGGGGGTGCGCCGGTGCGTGTGATCGACGTGCGCTGGCGCCTCGATCGTCCCGACGCCGGACACGACGACTACCTCTCGGGCCACATCCCCGGCGCGGTGTTCGCCGCTCTCGACACCGAGCTCGCCACGCACGGCGAGGCCGCGGAGGGGCGCCACCCGCTCCCGTCCACGGCCACGCTCCAGGACGCGGCCCGTCGCTGGGGGGTGCGATCCGGCGACACGGTCGTCGCCTACGACGACTTCAAAGGCATCGCCGCAGCCCGCGCCTGGTGGCTCCTGCGGCAGGCCGGCGTCGACGTGCGCGTGCTCGACGGCGGCATCAGGGCATGGCGGGCTGAGGGGTTCGACATCGCGACGGACGACGTGAGTCCGGAGCCCGGCGATGTCGTGCTCGACCCGATCGGAGATGATGCGTTGTCGATCGACGAGGCCGCGGCCTTCCCGGCGTCCGGGGTGCTGATCGACGCGCGGGCCGCGGATCGGTACCGAGGCGACTCGGAACCGTTCGATCCCGTGGGTGGTCACATCCCCGGTGCGCGCAATCTTCCCGAACCCGTGCACTTCGACGCGGACGGGAAGATCCTCGACAGGGAGACGATCCTGGCGACCTTCGCCGAGGTCGGCGTGACCCCGGGGACGCCCGTTGCCGCGTACTGCGGTTCGGGTGTGACGGCTGCCCACACCGCACTTGTACTGCACGAGGTCGGCATCGAGGCCAAGGTCTTCCCCGGTTCGTGGAGCCAGTGGTCGAACACCCCGGGGCGTCCGGTCGCGGTCGGCGATCAGCCCGGTTGATCCTCGCGGGGGCCGTACCCCCACTGCAGGCCCAGCGCGCCAGGCCCGAAAGCCCGACGCACCAGGTGGACCGAGTTCCCGCGAGGCGGCGGGAGGGGGGTGATCGTGACCCCGTCCGGCGTCTCGATGTGCTCCTCGCACCAGTCCGGGATCGCGTCGGGGTGGAAGCGCGTCCACACCAGCAGCTCCCTGGCCTTCTGCGCCAGCGCGTGGCCGGTGTCGTGGGTCTCCGGGTAGTCGGGCGGATACTCGACCGACCACTCGACCATCGCGGTCTCCGGCGCTGTCAGGGGGACGTCGAGTTCGAACAGCACACCGTGCACCTCGCCGTCCGGGTGGGAGTAGCGCGCCGCGATCCTCCCCCCTGACACGGCCTTGAGCAACGGCGCCGGCGTGCGGACGCCCGGGGTGATCTCCAGGAACGGTATCGCCGTGATCGTGCCCACCGTCGACTGCACGATGCTGCGCGTGATGCTGTACGCGACGTTGCCGTCGGCCCCGACATCCGTCACCGAATGGGTGGTGAGCTCGCGGGAGGTGTCGGGGTAGGCCGCCCCCAGCGCCCGGAAGGCCTCGATCACGGCCACCTCGAGCTCCTCCTCGTCGATCGGGAACTGATTCGGCCCGAGGGGGCCCGTGCGATTGGTCGAGCGGAGCATCCTGCTCAGCGCGCCGACGCGGAGTCCGAGGAGCTCCTCGATGTCGGCGAGGGCTGCCAGCGACTGCGCGCCCTCCGGTCGCCTTGCGCCCGACCGCCAGTAGCTCAGGGTCGCCATCGACACGCGGTTGCCCCGCGCCTTGAGCTGCCGCTGCAGCCAGGACAGGGTCACCGGTTTGGCGTTTATCGCGTCGCGCAGGGCGCTCGCGAAATCATCGTGCTCGGCTCTGCGCGCGTCATCTTCGAGATTCATCACAGATCCCCTCCGGTATGTGAAGATCAGCGCTTTAGAGTGAGCATACGACCGCACGCGCGTACCTCAGGGGACCGGGTGGGCATGTGGGGTCACTTGGCCGTCTTCGCGGGCAGGGTGCCCGTGCCTGCGAACGACCGGCCTGACGCAGTGATGCCCCCCTTGCTGCGTATGTCGTGAAGCCCGGCAATCGATCTGGGGAGATCCGCCGGGCTTCACGAATCCTCTCCCCCCGCACGGCTCCCGGCGTCGCGGCCACGCAGCCTTGCGTAGACTGGGAGCAACACCCCGGAGGACTCAGGACCGTCATGTCTGCCCCTGCTCGCGCATTCACCATGCGCCACGTGCAATTGCTGCGCGCGCTGTTCGCCGCCGTCGCCGCGCTCATGATCACGTTCTCGTCTGATCACTCCGCACCCGTCGGTCTGTCCGTCTTCAGCGGTTTCGTGTTCCTCACGGCGCTCGTGCACGTGCTCGCCGCCTGGCTGGTGCTGCCGGCCGGATCGCGCTGGCCGTCCGTGCTGCTCGCCGCCGTCGGGGTGGTGGCCGGCCTCGTGAGCGGCATCCCCGTCTGGCGGTCTGACAATCTGTTCTTCGTCGTCGTCTCCTCCTGGGCGATCGTCAGCGGCGGCATCGAGCTGCTCGCCGGCATCCGCTCCCGTCGTGCCGGCGGCATGCTGTCCCGCGACGCGATCTCCGTGGGGGCGCTGGGCGTGCTGCTCGGTATCGCTCTGCTGCTGATCCCGTCCGGGTTCCTCCAGGAGTACACGATCGACGAGGCCGGCACGTTCGTGCTCTCCGGCATCATCCTGGGCGTCGGCATGTTCGGCGGCTACGCGGCGATCGTCGCGGTGTTCCTCGGCATCGCCGGCCTCACGCCGAAGCAGGCCGACGCGGTCACGACGGCATCCGATTCGAACGACAGCGCCGCTCCTGCGGGGCACGGAGGAGAGCGATGAGCGACGAGAAGCCCACCCGCCGGGACATTCTGCGACCCCTGCACCTGCTCCTCATCGCACTCGGCTGCGGTGTGTTCGCCATGGTCGTCACGCTGGTCTCCACCGGTGCCTTCACCGCGCGGGTGAACGCCTCCATCGCCAACGGCACATACGAGGGGCTGACCCCGATCGCCCTCGGACTCGTCGTGGGCGGCGGCGCGTTCATCGTGACGCTGCTGATCCTCGCGATGCTGATCCTCGCCGTCGATCCCGCCGACGTGACGAAGACGATCGATCGTCCCGTGCTGTACGACCCGGAGCCCGAGGGCGAGAACCCCGATTCCGCGGCGCCCGGTCGCTCCGCCTCCTCCTGATCCGATAGCCCCTCGAGCAGGTTCCGCGCGCGGGGCGGGTATCGCGTGGACTGCACCTGGCGGGACGGGAAGGTCGTGTCCTACGACGTGGTCGCCGACCGCGCACCGAACATGAGCAACGTGGTCGTGGTCGTCAACGGGGAACGTCGCAAGGTGAAGCCGGGCAACCCGAAGAACGGCAAGCCCATGCGCGACCTCGGTCCGGCGCACTGAGCAGGGGCGGCGAGAGGGACGGCGACGATCCGGAATACCGGTGGGGTGGATCGGCTTGCAACTGAGGTGACTGCCTCCGTCGACCGCGCCTCCATCGGACTCCGGTCGGAGCGCGGACCCATCCTCGGCGCGCTCATGCTCGCCACCGGGCTCATCGCGATCGACGCCACGATCCTCGCGACCGCCGTCCCGAGCATCGTGCGCGACCTCGGCAGCTACTAGCAGTTCCCCTGGCTGTTCTCCGTGTACCTCCTGGCGCAGGCCGTGAGCGTGCCCATCTACTCCCGCTTCGCGGACACCGTGGGCCGCAAGCCGATCATCCTGCTCGGCATCGCCCTGTTCCTGCTCGGGTCCATCCTCTGCGGGTTCGCCTGGAGCATGCCGGCGCTGATCGTGTTCCGCATCGTCCAGGGCATCGGAGCCGGTGCCGTCGCACCGATGTCGATGACCATCGTCGGTGACATCTACACGGTCGCCGAACGTGCCAAGGTGCAGGGATACGTCGCGAGCGTGTGGGCCATCTCCTCGGTGGTGGGTCCCGCGCTCGGCGGCATCTTCGCCCAGCTCGACGCCTGGCGATGGATCTTCTGGATCAACGTGCCCCTGTGTCTGATCGCCGGGTGGATGCTGCTGCGCAACTACAAGGAGCAGAAGCAGACCCAGAAGCACAGCATCGACTACGGGGGAGCGGTGCTGCTCACCATCGGGCTCACGGCGCTCATCCTCGGCATGCTGGAGGGAGGAAACGCCTGGGCGTGGCTGTCCGTGCAGAGCGTCCTCTGCTTCGGGATCGGCGTGGTCGCGCTGCTGGCCTTCGGGGTCGTGGAGCGCCGTGTCGCCGAGCCGATCGTCGACCTGCGGCTGGTGACGCGTCGGCTCATCCTCACGACCACGTTGGTCTCGCTCGGCATCGGCGCGCTCATGCTCGGTGTGACGAGCTTCGCCCCCGCCTACCTCGAGGGATCCATCGGCATCGCTCCCCTGCTGTCGGGTCTCGCGGTGGCAGCTCTGACCCTCGGCTGGCCGCTCGCCGCCGCGAACGCCGGACGGCTGTACCTGCGCATCGGCTTCCGTCGCACCACGCTCATCGGCATGAGCATCACGACGCTCGCCGCCATCATGCTCGCTGCCGTCGCCTCCTGGCCGAACCCGTTCGTCATCGCCGGCATCGCGTTCCTCCTGGGCTTCGGGCTCGGGTGGAGTGCGGCCCCGACGCTGATCGCCGCCCAGGCCTCGGTCGGCTGGGGCGAGCGCGGCGCGGTGACGGGGATGAACGCCTTCGCGCGGTCGGCGGGAAGCGCTGTGGGCGTCGCCGTGTTCGGCGCGATCTCGAATGCGGCCATCGCGCAGGGTGCGGGCGCGGACGACCCCGACACGATCATCCACGCGTCGGTGTGGGTGTTCGTCGCCGTCGCGGTGACCGCGGTTCTCACTCTCCTGGCGGCGTCGTTCATGCCGAAGGACAGGGTCGAGGAGCACTCCGGCGAGTCGGGCTCCTAGCTCCTCCCGGGTTCAGCGCGCGAGGCGCGCCGCGATGCCCGTGTAGGTGGCCGGGGTCAGCGCGAGCAGGCGCTGTTTGGCGGCGTCGCCGATCTCGAGGCCCTGCACGAACTCGGCGAGGTCGGCGGCACCGACCCGGTGACCGCGGGTGAGCTCCTTGAGGAGCGCGTACGGGTCGGTGATCGAGGAGCGGCCTGCCACGACCTCGGCGCGGATGACCGTCTGGATCGCCTCGGCGAGCACCTCCCAGTTCACGTCGAGGTCGGCGAGCAGCACGTCGCGCGACAGCGATATCGCGTTCAGGCCGCGGCGCAGGTTGTCGAGCGCGAGCAGCGAGTGCCCGAACGCGACGCCGATGTTGCGCTGCGTGGTGGAATCGGTGAGGTCACGCTGCAGGCGGCTCGTGACGAGCGTCTGGCCGAGCGATGCGAGCAGGGCTCCCGAGATCTCGAGGTTGGCCTCGGCGTTCTCGAAGCGGATCGGGTTGATCTTGTGCGGCATCGTCGACGAGCCGGTGGCACCCGCGACCGGGATCTGCGCGAAGTAGCCGAGCGAGATGTAGGTCCAGATGTCGGTGGCGAGGTTGTGCAGGATGCCGCCCGCGTGACGCACGCGGTCGTACAGCTCGACCTGCCAGTCGTGCGACTCGATCTGCGTCGTGAGGATGTTGAAGCCCAGGCCCAGTCCCTCGATGTACTCGCGGGCGATGGTCGGCCAGTCGGCGTCCGGGTCTGCCGCGAGGTGGGCGGACCAGGTGCCGGTCGCGCCGGAGAACTTCGCGAGATACTCGGAACCGGCGATCTGGCTGCGCACGCGCTCCAGGCGCCAGGCGAAGACCGCGAGCTCCTTGCCCATCGTCGAGGGCGTTGCGGGCTGGCCGTGCGTGCGCGAGAGCATCGCGGCGTCGGCGTGCTCGACCGCGAGCTCGCGCAGCTTCGCGATCACGGTGTCGAGGGCCGGGAGCCAGACCTCCTCGACCGCGCGCTTGACGGTGAGGGCGTAGGACGCGGAGTTGATGTCCTCGCTCGTCGCGGCGAAGTGCGTGAGCTCGGAGATGCGGTCGAGGCCGAGCGTCGAGAGCCGGTCGCGCACGAGGTACTCGATCGCCTTCACGTCGTGCTGGGTGACGGCTTCCTTCTCGGCGAGCCAGTCGATCTCGGCCTGACCGAAGTCGCGGTAGAGCGAACGCAGGCGCTCCTTGTCCTCGTCCGACAGCGGGCTCGTCTCGAACAGCGAACGGTCGGTGAGCGCGATCAGCCACTCGACCTCGACCTCGACGCGTGCCCGGTTCAGGCCCGCCTCGGACAGGAAGTCGGCGAG
>NZ_LSJW01000185.1:0-26799 GCF_001557335.1 Microbacterium sp. CCH5-D1 | reverse complement strand
CCGGCGGATGCTGAGCATCCGCCGGCCACGGAAACCGCGAGCGGGCGACCACACGTAAGAAGAGCCCACCGGGGCCCGCGCTGCGCGCCCCCACGCGGACCGCGGACTCCGGTGGGGGATATTGGCATCCGAAGCGACTTCATGATGTAGTTGCCCTCCCGGGCGAATCATGGGGCGCTCGGGATCAGAAGGGCAACTGGGGGCGGATCCATGGGGAGTACCGGATCGACGAACATCGGCGAGAGCAAGCAGCTCCTGGCCGAAGAAGTCTTCCACCACATCGGCGGACAGATCATCGACGGCACGTTGGCCGCGGGTGAGCGCATCCGTGACGTCGACGTGGCGGAGGAGCTGCACGTGTCACGGACACCGGTGCGGGAGGCGCTCCAGCGACTGGAACGCCTCGGGATGGTGACGATGTATCCGAGCCGGTACACGGAGGTGACGGCGGTGACCCCGGAGACCGTGGCGCAGTCGCTCGAGTTCGCCGGCTACCAGGCGGGCATCGCCGCGAGACTGGCCGTACCGAGGATCACGATGGCCCAGCGCGAGCACGTCGTCGCCCTGGTCGAGGGCTTGCATGCATCACTCGAGGACGGCAGCGAGACGTCGAACGCGCGCTGGGCGGTGTTCTCCTACCTCGGCGATCACAGCGGCAACTCGCAGCATCGCACGCTGATCGACGACGCGAGCATGGTGCTGTTCCGCAACCTCCGCGATTGGGTGGTGCCGCCGTCGGATCGCGCACGCATGGGTCAGGTGTACTCCGACTTCGGCGATGCCGTTCGAAGTGCGGACGGCGACACCGCAGAGCGCCTCGTCCGGGCGATGTACTACCTGTGAGAGCTCACTGCACCGCTCGCCATGCGGTGACCCACCGGTCCAGCCGCCGGTAGGCGTCTTCCCGTGCCTCGTGCCGGGAGAGGAACACGTCGTGCAGGGCACCGTCGATGCGCTCCACGGTGACGCTGGGTCCGAGACGGAGTGCCGCACGGGCGATGTCGTCGACGACCAGCACGGAATCGGCTGAGGTGAGGTCCTCCGACCATCGCGTCGGGGGCACGAATCTCGCGGAGAGCAGCACGCACACCGGCGCCGTGATGGACAGGCCCGATGCCACGGCCTTGTGCCCCGACAGGATGGCGTGCAGCCACCCCGCGTACACGGCCATGGTCTGCGCCGGGCGCCAGACCGGGTTCACCTCCATCGGGTCGTCAGGGTCGGCCACCTCCTGCTGTGCTCGCGTGTAGAAGCCGAGGTCGACCTGCGGTGCCACCTCCATCGGACGGATCCTCGCCTGCAGTTCGACCATCGGGGCGATCGCCGCTCTCGCCGGGGCGAACTGGAACTCCAGCCAGGGACTGTTGAGGATCACCGCGTCGGCCGCTCCCGGATGCCGAGACGCCCACAGGCTCAGTGTCAGACCGCCGGTGGAGTGTCCGAGCAGGATCAGGCGCCGGTCGGATTCGACGCCTCCTTCCCCACGCCCCATGGCGTCCAGTGCCGCAGCGATGTCCTCGTCGTAGATCGCGAGATCGGCGATGTATCCCGGCGTCTGCCCGTCGCGGAGGCTGCGGCCGTACTTGCGCAGATCGAGCGCGAAGAAACGGGCGCCCCGCGTGGTCCAGAAGCGGGCGAGACGCTTCTGGAAGAAGTAGTCGGACCAGCCGTGCACGTACAGCACATCGACTCCGTCGAGGAGCGGACGGTGTCCGCGCACCCTTTCCCAGAGGCCCGGCTCTGTCGGCAGCGCGCGCACCAGCGTGGCCACGACCGGACCCTGATCGTCGACACCGAGGTCGAGAGTGCGCTGCTGGAACTCGTCACCGAGCACATCGGGAATCCAGTCGGCCATGCATTCCTCCCCCGTTCACGCCAGGCTAGCGGAGCGTGCCGAAGGGACGGGGAGGCCAGACCGAGGCGGCGTTACTCGCCGCGGGAGACGCGGACCATCTCGTCGCGCGGGACCACCTTGACGCGGGCCCGCTCCTCAGGCGCGCCGAGAGCGATCTCGTGCTCGTCGAGGCGGTGCCATCCGTCCAGGTCGGTCCAGCGCACACCGCGCTCCTGCAGGAGCGCGACGATGGCCTCCTCGGAGGGGTCCTCCGGGTGCCACCAGGAGCCCTGGTCATTGATGATGTGGCGCACGGTCTCCATCGCATCGGACTTGGTGTGCCCGATCAGACCCACCGGCCCGCGCTTGATCCACCCCGTGGCGTAGATGCCGGGGACGCGCTCGTTCGAGTCCTTCGCGAGCACCTGGCCCTCACGGTTGGGGATCACGCCGTGCTTCTTGTCGAACGGGACGCCGGGAAGGGGCGAGCCGAAGTAGCCGATGGCGCGGTACAGGGCCTGCAAGGGCACCTCGCGCAGCTCACCGGTGCCGATCGCCCCGCCCTGGCCGTCGGGCTGGGTGCGCTCGTAGACGAGCGCCGCGACGCGACCGTTCTCGTCCTTGCGGACCTCGACCGGCTTCGCCCAGAAGTGCAGGTGCAGGCGTCGCGAGGCCGTGCCGCCGGCGTTGTTCACCGAATCGCGCTTGCGCCACGACTGCAGGATGCGGTCGATGACCATGACCTGCTTGTTGCTGGCGACGGCATCCTTCGCCGCATCGTCGTAGTCGAAGTCCTCGTCGTAGACGACCATGTCGACGTCCCGCAGTTCGCCGAGCTCGCGCAGCTCGAGCGGCGTGAACTTCACCTGCGCCGGCCCACGACGGCCGAACACGTGCACGTCGGTGATCTCGCTGGCCTTGAGGCCCTCGTAGACGTTCGACGGCACCTCGGTGACCAGCAGATCCTCCGCGTGCTTGGCCAGCATGCGTGCGACATCGAGCGCCACGTTGCCGTTGCCCAGCACACCGACGGATGCCGCATCCAGCGGCCACTCGCGCGGAACGTCAGGGTGTCCGTCGAACCAGCTGACGTAGTCGGCCGCTCCGTAGGAGGCGACAGCGTCGATGCCGGGGATGTCCAGAGACGTGTCGCGGATGGCACCCGTGGCGAAGATCACCGCGTTGTAATGCTTCTTGAGGTCTTCGAGGGTGATGTCCTCGCCGAAGCGCACGTTGCCGAACAGGCGGATGTCACCGCGGTCGAGAACGTCGCGCAGGGCCGTGATGATCCCCTTGATGCGAGGGTGGTCGGGGGCCACACCGTAGCGCACCAGACCGTAGGGCGCGGGAAGCTGCTCGAACAGATCGATCGAGACGTCGAACTTGCGCTCCGCCTTCAGCAGGATGTCCGCGGCGTAGATGCCGGCGGGGCCTGCACCGACGATGGCCAGTCTGAGCTTGGTCATGGGAGGTCCTTTCGTATGCCGTCGCAACAGGCGCGCGACCCGACGGGCCGCCCGCGCGGATTCAGCTGGAGCGTTCGGCGAGGGTCTCTGCGAAGCGGGTCAGTGCCTCGCGCACGGTCCCCCGCGGCAGGCGCGTGAGGGCATCGATCGCATCCTGTGTCCAGGCGTGCGCGAGCTCGAGGGTCTTCTGCGTGACCGCGTGATCGCGCAGCTCATCCAGCGGGCCGTCGAGGATCGCGGAGTCCGCGCCGTCGGCGATCAGGGCCACACCGTCGTCGATGCGCGCCGCGAGATCGACCGCACCCGCGTCGTCCTCCGCTTTCAACAGGAGGTAGGGCATGGTCGGAACGCCGGCGCGCAGGTCGGTGCCCGGCACCTTGCCGGTCTCCTCGGGCTTCGCCGAGAGGTCGATCACATCGTCGAGCAGCTGGAAAGCCACGCCGATCTTCTCGCCGTACACGCGCAGCGGCTCCTCGTACTCCGACGGAGCGTTCGAGAAGATCACACCGCCCTGCGTGGCCGCGGCGATCAGCGAACCCGTCTTGTCGGCGAGCACCTGGATGTAGAACTCGATCGGGTCGTCGCCCTCCTGCGGGCCCAGGGTCTCGTGCATCTGACCGAGGACGAGCCGCTCGAAGGTGTCGGCCTGAAGACGGATCGCGCGCTCACCGAGTCGGGACATCAACTGGCTGGCACGGGAGAACAGGATGTCGCCCGTGAGGATCGCGATGTTGTTGCCCCACACGGCGTGGGCAGCCGGTACCCCGCGACGGCGATCGGCTCCGTCCATCACATCGTCGTGATAGAGCGATCCGAGATGCGTGATCTCGAGCGCCTTCGCGACGTCGATGACCTGGGTGGTGTTGCCGTCGCCGAGCTGGGCGGCGAGGAGGGTGAGCACGGGGCGGATGCGCTTGCCACCTGCCTCGTACAGATAGCGACTCGCGGCATCGGCCAGAGGGTCGGCGACACGGACGTCGTCGGCCAGACCGGTCTCGACGAGTTCCAGCCCGTCCTCGATGGCGCGGGCGACGCGGCGGGCAGCGGGGCCGATGAAGACGCGATCGCTGAAGCCGAGACGGCTCGCCAGTCGCGAACCCGGGGCGATGGGGCTCGAAGTCACGTTCTCAGCCTACCTTCGTCCGATGTCACGGTTTCGCCCGGACGGTTCACTCCGGCTTGCGCGCTCTGTGCAGGGCCACGATGCCGAACGAGAGATTGCGGTACGCGACCTCGCTCCAGCCCGCCTCACGGATCCACGCGGAGAGCCGCTTCTGATCGGGCCACTCCCTGATCGACTCGTTCAGATAGTCGTAGGCATCGCCGTTGGTGCCGGCCACGCGGGCGACACGGGGCAGCACCTGCGCGTTGTAGAACCTGTATGCGCTGCGGAAGAGCTTCCCCGGCGGCGTCGAGAACTCGTTGATCACGAGCCGGCCCCCGGGCTTCGTGACCCGATACAGCTCGCGAAGCGCCTTCTTCGGATCGTTCACGTTGCGCAGCGCGTAAGACATGGTGACCGCGTCGAACGAGGCGTCGGGGAACGGCAGATCGGTGGCATCGGCCTGCACGAACGACAGGTTGCGCATCGCGCCGTGCCGCCGCTCCCCCTCGGCGAGCATCCCCGGGGAGAAGTCGGCTGCGACCACCTCGGCGCCGCTGCGCGCGAGGGAGGCCGACGACGACGCCGTTCCGGCACCGAGGTCGAGGATGCGCTCACCCGGCTTCGGAGCCACGGCTCGCGTGGTGGCTGCCCGCCAGAGCACGTCGTTGCCGAACGTCATGGCGGTGTTCGTGCGGTCGTAGCCCGCGGCGACCTGGTCGAACATGCCGCTGACGCGGGCGGGGTCCTTGCCGAGATCGGCGCGGTTCTTCTCGTTCGAGGTCACGAGTCCAGTCTAGGCGGGAGGCCCAGCGCTTCGAGGCGGTCGAGCCAGGGGTCGACGGTGGCGTCGTCGAACGGGGCGACCTGCGCACGCACCCGCGTCTCGAGGTCGAGGGCCAGGGATTCGAGATGGGCCATGACGTCCGCGGGATACCCGTAGCGCACACTGTGCTCGGCCCACTCGTCGCGGTCGTCGACCCAGGTGCCGCGCTCGCCCGCGACCCGCACCACGTCGAGGTCCATGTCGATCCCGGTCACGAGGAGCGGATCGTCGGACCAGTGGATGTCCCACCCCAGGTCGATGTAGATGCGCATGCCCCTGCGGTGACGGCGGTTGACGGTCACGGCATGGTCGCCGTCGGCCGGAACCAGGGTGACGTTCGGACCCCCGGCGTGGAACTCCGCGCCCGGTCGCACGCTGTGCCACCCCACGGGCTGTCCGAGCCAATCGCCCCACCGGTCGGCACCGAGATACACGCACTCGTGCCGCCAGTGCGGCGAGCCGTCCCACTTGCGCCACTGGAAGACCATCTCGGTGCCGGGTGCGGGGCGTGCATCGCTCATCCGCTCACCCTACGGCCACGCGGATCCCTGTCGTCTGAGCGGCATAGGCTGGATGCGTGCATACCCCCCACCTGGTCGTGGAGACCCGAGAGATCGACCCGGTCGAAGACCTCCTGGCGTACGCCGACCCCGCCCGTCCTCTGGCCTGGTTGCGGCGCGGAGACGGGATCGTCGCCGTCGGCCAGACCCTCAGCGAGATCCGGCCTCCCGCACATGCGGAAGCGTCACGCGTCACGTCGCTCGCGAGCGCCTGGCGGGACATGGCCGCGCATGCCGAGGTGTCCGACCCGATGGAGCTTCCCGGCACCGGGCTCGTCGCCTTCGGAACCATCGCATTCGATGAGGATTCGACAGCCGACAGCGTGCTGGTGATCCCGACGCAGGTGATCGGACGACACGGCGACCGCTTCTGGCGCACCACGATCCGCTTCGCCGGCGCCGCGCAGGCAGGTGCGCCGGAGCATCAGGTCGACCTGGTCACGCAGCCCTATGGACCGCACTGGGCCGGCACGGTGGGTCCGGGGGCCCAGACGCCTCAGGGCTACCAGGACTCGGTGCGCCGCGCCCTCACCCGCATCGCCGACGGCGAGGTGAGCAAGGTCGTGCTCGCACGCGACCTCACCGGCAGCATCCCCGCCGGATCGGACCTGCGGCGTCTGGTGCGCGCCCTGTCGACCGGCTACCCCGACACCTGGGCCTTCGCCGTCGACGGCTTGATCGGCGCGAGCCCGGAGACGCTCGTGACCGTGCACGGGGGCACGGTGACCGCGCGGGTGCTGGCGGGCACGATCGGCCGCGGAGCCGATGCGGATGCCGATACCGCCGCGTCCGCTCATCTCGCGTCGAGCGTGAAGGATCTCGACGAGCACCAGTACGCCGTGCAGAGCGTGCTCGCCTCGCTGCGCGCCCACACCAGGGCTCTGGCGGCGAGCGAGCAGCCCTTCCTGCTGAAGCTCCCCAACCTGTTCCATCTGGCCACCGATGTCGAAGGCGAGCTCGCGTCCGGCGAGACGGCACTCGACCTCGTCCGCGCGCTGCACCCGACTGCGGCTGTGGCCGGCACCCCGACACCCGCGGCGATCGCGGCGATCCGCGAGCTCGAGCCCTTCGATCGCGGGCGCTACGCGGGCCCCGTCGGCTGGGTGGACGCCGCAGGCAACGGCGAGTGGGCGATCGCGCTCCGCTGCGCCCAGTTCACCGAACGGGCGGGAGAGATCGGCGTGACCGCATACGCGGGCGCCGGTATCGTCGCCGGCTCCGATCCCGAGAGCGAACTGCTCGAGACGCGCGTGAAGTTCCGTCCGCTGGTCGACGCGCTGGCCTGACCGCGGCGCACGCTCAACTGGCGGCGAGGCGCTTCTTCTCGGCCTCGACGTCGAAGTCGGCACTCGGCCACTGCGGATCGATGTCCTCCAGTGCCGCGAGCAGCAGCTCCTGCACCGCGAGTCGCGCGTACCATTTCGCATTCGCCGGGATCACGAACCACGGGGCCGCGTCGGTCGACGTGCGCTCGAAGACGGTCTGATACGCGTCCATGTACTGCGGCCAGAGCATCCGCTCGTCCACATCACCCGGGTTGTACTTCCAGTACTTGTCCGGACGTTCGAGGCGCTCCATCAGCCGCGCCTTCTGCTCTTCGGGCGAGATGTGCAGCATGACCTTCACGATCCGGGTGCCCGATGCCGCGACGCGCGCCTCGAACTCGTTGATGGCGTCGTAGCGGCGCTCGATCTCCGCGGGCGGGGCGAGTTCGCGCACGCGCCCGATCAGCACATCCTCGTAGTGCGAGCGATCGAACACCCCGATGAACCCCGGCTCCGGCAGACGCTTCTCGACACGCCAGAGGAAGTCGTGCGCGCGCTCCTCGGCCGTCGGCGCCTTGAATGCGGCGAGCGCGACGCCCTGCGGATCGACACCGCCGACAACGTGCCGCACGATGCCGCCCTTGCCCGCGGAGTCCATCGCCTGCAGCACCAGGAGAACGGCGTCCTTCGCCACGCCGACGCGGCTCTCGGCGAACAGCCGTTCCTGCAGCACGTTGAGGTCCGCCAGGCCTGCCGCGAGGTCGGAGACCCCGTGCGACCTGCCGTGGTCGTAGCCGGGCTTGGCATCGGGGTCGACATCGGCGAGACGGAATCCCTCGCCGACTCGCAGCTTCTGCGTCCAGGTGTGCGCGTTCATACGCACATCCTGCCAGTCAACGCGCCAGCGGCACCTCGATGATCTGACGGCCGCCGCGCGGCGAGGTCAGCGCCTGATCGAGTGCCGTGCGGGTGGTGACGCGCTGGTACTCCCAGCCGTAGGCGAGGGCGAGGTGTTCGAGGCGGACGGTGTGCGGCGTGTAGAAGGCCCGGTCGAGGTCGCCCGGCCGCGCGGAGGATGCGACCTCGAGGGCATCGAAGATCGTGCCGCCGCCGTCGTTCCCGACGATGACCTGCAGCCGAGGCTCCGTCTCGTCCGGCGGCAGCAGCAGAGCGCCGACATCGTGCAGGAAGGCCAGATCGCCCAGCAGCACACGGGTGATCCCTGGTGCTCCGGCCGCCTGACTGGAGATCGCGACACCTGTCGCGGTGGCTATCGTGCCGTCGATGCCGGCGAGACCGCGGTTGGCGTGGACGGGGACCTTCTTGCCGCCGAGCACCTGATCGGCGACGCGCACCAGGCGCGAGGATCCGAACACCAGGCGATCGTGCGGCCAGGTGGCGCGCCACACGGCATCGACGAGGAGCTCGCGATCGAGCGGGCGGCGGACCGCGTCGAGCTCGGCTTTCACCGCTTCTCTGCGCGCAGCGAAGTCGGCGGATGCCAGCGCCTCCGGGTCGGGGGCGTGCTCGCTCAGGTCCACGACCTCAGCGGCGGACGCGCGCATCCACTCGCCGAGCCAGTCGCGATCGGCGGCCCCCGGGGTGACCGCGACCGCGTCGACTCCGCGCGTGCGATGGTTGAGGTTCAACTCCTCGCCGCCGTGGCGCACGGCGACGATCTCGACGTCCTGTCGCGCGAGCAGCGCGGCGACCTCGCGGCTGAGAGTGGGATGGCCCAGCACCACGACCCGCTCGATGCGTCCGCCGAGGTCTTCGCGAGCCAGCAGGCGACGGTAGCCGTGCACGACCTGACGTCCGAACCGCGCACCGCTCACGATCTCGGCGATCAGCGGCCACCCACCGGCATGCGCGATCTCTTCGGCATCGGGGCCGGCATCGGCCCCGGCGATCACGACGGTGCGCCGGCTGCGGTCGAGCTCGAACGGCTCCTCCTTCAGCCCCGAGGGAACTTCGCCCCGGACGGGTTCGATGGAGGGAAGGTCCCCCGAGAGGGGCTCTCTCGTGGGAAGGTTCAGGTGCACGGGCCCGGCGACGCCACGGAGGCCGCTCTCGACCTCGCGTGCACCCATCGACGCGGCGACCGCCCGTTCGGCGAGTCCGGCCCAGTCGCCCTCGCCCGGCACCGGAGCATCGAGCGCGTCACGCACCCACGGACGGAAGAGGCCTTCCTGGAGCGTCGCCTGGTTGGCGCCGACGCCGCGCAGCTCCGGGGGGCGGTCGGCGGTGAGCAGGAGCATCGGGACCCCGGAGTGGAACGCCTCCATGACCGCGGGAAGCAGGTTGCCGACGGCCGTCCCCGAGGTGCACACCACCGCTGCGGGCATGCGTGTCTCCCTGGCGATGCCGAGGGCGGTGAACCCCGCGACCCGCTCGTCGATGCGGACGTGCACGCGGAGGTGTCCGTCATCGGCGGCACGCACAGCGGCGAGCGCGAGTGCCTGCGACCGCGAGCCCGGCGACACCACGATGTCGCGCACACCGTGGCCGACGAGCTCGGCGATCAGGGTCGCCGCGGCGTCCATCGCCGGCGACGAGGTCACGGGCGCTGGTCCGTGGCAGGAGGCTCGTCGGTCTCGTCGTCGAGGCGTGCCAGCTCTTCCTCGAGGCGGCGGATACGCGCATCCTGCTCGGACTTGCTGATGCTGCGGAGGAAGGCGGGGTCATCATCCGGTGCGACGACAGGACGGACACCGGGATCGTTGGCCCGACGGCGGCCGATCACGAACCAGAGGATGCCGCCGATCACGGGAAGGAGCACGACGATCGCGATCCAGAGCGGTTTGGACACACCCCGGTGCCGCGTCGCCGGCTGCACTGCACAGTCGACGATGCTGAACACCCAGAACACGGCGGCGAGGAAGCCGCCGACGATCAGTAGTCTCGCCACCCCTCCAGTCTAGGCGTGTCGCGACCGCTCCGGCCCCGGGGAGGACAGAGGCGGCGTTGTTAGACTGCGCGGGAAATGCTGCCCCCATCGCCTGATCCGTCGCCGCGAGCGGGGGCCGAACGGCTGCTGATCGCCCGTGTGATCATCGCCGTCGGCCTCGCGCTCCTGCTCGTCGTCGGCGCCTGGTCGACGTCTCGGGGTTCCGCCGGCGTGCACGCGACACTGTGTCTCGCCTCCGGTGTCTCGGAGTCGGCCGCGGCTGCCCCGACCTCAGCCGATGTCGAGAGCGCAGCGACGGTCGATGTGCTGTCCTCCGGCGTGGGCATCTGCCTGCTCGCGGTGCTGGGGTCCGTCGCCTTGATCCTGCTGTTCCGCCGGCTCACGGGCCATTCGACACGGACGCTCGACGTCCACTCTCCGCACGCGGCGACTCCGAGCCGGGCGGGCTCCGGCATCCTCGTCTCCGCCCTCACCCTCACGCAGCTCTCCATCTCCCGCACCTGATCCACGACGAGCGTCCGCGCCGCCCGCCGGCGGCACCTTCCCTCGTCGTACCCGTGTGTCTGGAGACCCCATGAAGAACTCTGTCAAAGCGACCCTGGTCGCCATCGCCGTCGCCATCGTCCTGCTGATCGCCGGGATCGTGTTCGCGATCAGCCAGCAGCAACCCGCCGCACCCTCGGCAGAAGGAGAACCGCAGCAGACCGTCCGCACCGACTCGCATGTGCTCGACGACGGGGGCGACGGCGCCGTGACCGTCGTCGAGTTCCTCGACTTCGAATGCGAGGCGTGCGGTGCGTTCTACCCCGTGGTGGAAGATCTCCGCGAGAAGTACGACGGAGAGATCACCTACGTCGTGCGCTACTTCCCGCTTCCCGGTCACATCAACTCCACGCAGGCCGCGTTGGCCGCCGAGGCGGCCGCTCGTCAGGACCGCTTCGAGGACATGTACCACCGCCTGTTCGAGACCCAGGCGCAGTGGGGCGAGCAGCCAGAGGAGACCCCTGAGGTGTTCCGAGGCTTCGCCGAGGAGCTCGGCCTCGACATGGCCGCCTACGACGCCGCGATCGCCGATCCGGCCACCGCGGAGCGGGTGCAGTCCGACAAGACGGACGGTGAGAAGCTCGGGGTCAACAGCACGCCGACCTTTTTCGTCGCCGGGGAGAAAGTCGTGCTGCAGGAGTGGGACGACCTCGAGCAGGCCATCGAGAAGGCCGTGAACGGCTGAGACGACGGGCGGGAACGCGCGGTTTCCGTGTCGAAGCCGCGCGTTCCCGCCACACCGATATTCTGGCCGCACACCCAGGAGAGGCCAGAATGACCATCGACATCTCAACCGCTTTGCAGACGACCCACAACGCCCGCGAACTCACGGGACTCCCGACCTCCGACGGCGGGACGCTCGCCTCCGGCCTCCTCTTCCGGTCGGACGCGCTGGCTGCATTGACGGATGAGGGGATGCAGGCCCTGACCGATCTGCGTATCGGCACGGTCATCGACCTGCGCACGGACGGCGAGCGCTCCCGTGCCGCCGACCGACTGCCCGACGACGGCAGCGTGACACTGATCGAACTTCCCATGCAGGGCGGGGCGATGGACGAGATGGTCAAGAAGTTCCTCCCCGCGGCCGGGAGCGCTGGTCTCTCCGTGACCCAGGTCACCGAGGTGCTGAAGCAGGTGCCGACGCTGGAGGAGCTCTACACCTCGATCCTGGAGTCCAGTGCCCCGCAGTTCGCCACCATCGCCAGGACGGTGCTCGCCGCCGCGCGCACCGAGCGGCCGGGAGTGCTGTTCCACTGCACTGCGGGTAAGGACCGCACCGGCCTCGCTGCCGCGATCCTGCTGCTCGTCGCGGAGGTTCCCCGTGAGGAGATCGTCGCCGACTACACCCTCACAGAGAAGAACCTCGCGCGCGGATTCGCCGAGGCCCTCACCGCGCTGATCACCTCTCTCGGAGTCCCCCTCACCCCGGCGCTGAAGACCCTCGCCACCGAATCGCCGGCGTCGGCGATCGAGGCGGCGATGGAGTGGATCACCGCGAATCACGGAGACGTATCGGGCTACCTGCGCAGCGGTGGGATGACGGCCGAGGAGATCGCCGACCTCCGACGGGTTCTCCGCGGCGAGTAGGAGCGGCCTCCGCGGCGGAGCCACCTCCCTCGCTACGCTGAGCGCATGACCGAGGAGCACTCCCCCTCTCCGCATCCCGTGATCGCCGTCGTCCGGCGCATCCCCGCGACGCTGACGATGGTGCTGCTGATCCTCGTCGTCGGGGTGGTCTCGCGCGGACTCTGGACACCGTTCGAGGACACCGCACTCTTCCAGAGCGTCGCCTACGGTCTTCCCAACCTGGCCGACGGCAAGTGGTGGACTCCCCTCACCGGCACGTTCTTCGTCAACGAGCCGTGGGTGTATCTGTTCACCATCGCGGGCTTCTGGGGCATGGCCTACCTGGAGTTCCGTCGCGGGTCGCGCATCGCGCTCGCCTACTACTGGATCGGGCAGCTGTTCGCGATCTTCGCCACCGCGCTGCTGCTGTTCCTGCTGTCGCAGTTCCCCTGGGCCTGGGCGACGGAGCAGGCCCAGGCACTCGACGTGGGGGCATCCGGCGGCACCATGGCCTGCATCGCCGCCGCGGTCGGGCTGTTCCGTCCGCCGTGGCGAGTGCGCGGCTGGCTCATCCTGCTCGGCTTCGTCTTCATCGCGATGCTGTTCTGGGGCAAGGTCGCCGACCTCGAACACCTCCTCGCGGTGCTGCTGATCCTCGTGGTCGACCGGTCGCTGCGGGTGCGGCACACCACGGTCCGCGAGCAGCGGCTGATCGCCGTGGTCGCGATGCTCGTCCTCGGCGCCGTGGAGATCATCACGACGTTCGTGGCGACCGACGGCCCCTTCGGCCAGACCGATCCCGCGTCCGGCGGTTTCATCGACCTGGCGATCGACCTCGTCGTGATCCTCGTGTTGGTGAACGGCCTCCGGCGCGGGCGCCGCTGGACCTGGGTGCTCGCGCTGTTGCTGGGGATCTTCAACGTCCTCACTGCCACTCTCGTGCTGATCCTGATCACGGTGTACAGCCAGGCTCAGGTCGATTTCCGTTGGGATGGAGACACCGAGCTCGCTCTGGCGAACGGGTTCCTCTGGCTGATCATGCTCGTGTACCTGATCTGGGTACGCCGCGCTTTCCGCGCCAAGCGGCGAGCCAAGCTCGGCATGCAACCCGCCCCCACCGTCGAGGACATGAAGCAGCAGCTGCGCACGCACGGAGGCGGCACGCTGTCGTGGATGACGACGTGGGAGGGCAACAGCTACGCCAGGGTCATCGGCGGCATCGTGGCCTACCAGCGGCGCAACGGCGTCGCCCTCGCCCTCGCCGACCCGATCGGACCGGCACAGACGCGCGCCGAGGCCGTGACCGACTTCATCCACGCCGCCGAGCTGGCCGGTCTCGTGCCGTGCTTCTTCAGCGCCGACGAAGCCACGCGCGCCGCCGTGCCCTCGACGTGGCGGAGCATCGTGGTGGCGGACGACACGATCGTCGACCTCCCCGGCCTGGAGTTCACCGGCAAGCGCTGGAACTCCGTCCGCACCTCGCTCAACAAGGCGGGCCGCGAGGAGATGACGTTCCGGATGACGCACCTGAAGGCCGAACCGTGGGGTGTGCAGCAGCAGCTGCGCGCGATCTCGGAGGCCTGGGTGGGAGACAAGGATCTGCCGGAGATGCGTTTCACGCTCGGCACGCTCGACGAGGCGGAAGACCCGGAGGTGCGACTCGCGCTGGCCCTCGCTCCGAACGGCGACGTCGACGGGTTCCTGTCGTGGCTGCCGGTCTACGGCGAAGGCGGCGTCGTGCGCGGCTGGACCCTCGACCTCATGCGGCGTCGCGAGGGCGGCTTCGGGCCGGTGATGGAGTACCTCATCGGATCCTCCGCCCGCCAGTTCGCCGACGAGGGCGCACAGATCATGTCGCTCTCAGGGGCACCGCTCGCCCACGACTATCCACCGGACGCCGGGATGATCGCAGCGCTCAGCGACCGGCTCGCCGAGGCCCTGGAACCGGTGTACGGCTTCGGGTCGCTGCACCGTTTCAAGCAGAAGTTCCACCCGCGGTACGAGACCATGTACCTGCTGTTCCGTGACGAGAGCGACCTCACCCGCATCGGCGGAGCGCTCACCCGGGCCTTCCTCCCGGACGCGACCCTGCGGCAGTTCGCCGGCGCAGGGCTCGAGCTCGTGCGCGGCGGCAAGGACTGACGCCGGCGGGATCCGCACCGGGGAATCCGCATGAGTACGATCGGTGTCGTGCTCGATGAAGACCGCCTCCGCTCCATGGCCGACGACCTGGGAAAGGTGCCAGGGGTGCGAGCCGTCGCGTTGGGCGGCAGCCGCGCGCGAGGGACGCACCGCCCCGACTCCGACATCGATCTGGGGCTGTATGTGGAGGCGGACGTCGACCTGACCGCCCTCGCGGAGGCAGCGAGCGGATGGACCGGCGAAGACGTCGAGATCGCCGGCCGCGGCGGATGGGGACCCTGGGTCGACAGCGGGGCCTGGCTGATCGTCGACGGCGCACCGGTCGACCTCATCCTTCGCGACGTGACCCGCGTCGAGGACCAGTGCGCCCGCGCCGCCCGTGGCGAGTTCGCCTTCCACTCCCAGCCGGGACATCCGCTCGGCTTCCTCGACGTCGCCTATGCGGGTGAGGTGGCGACCGGCGTGCCGCTCTGCGACCCGGACGGGATCCTCGTCGCGCTGGCTCAAAGCATGACTCCGTACCCCGACGCCCTCCGCGCGGCGTTCATCGAGAATCTCTGGCAGGTCGACTTCCTGCTGAACGCAGCCACGAAGGGCGCGAAGACGGGCGATGCCGCCTACGTGGCGCTGTGCGGAACCACAGCGGCCATGCTGATCGCCCATGCCTGGCACGCGGCCGCCGGCCAGTGGGTGACGAACGAGAAGGGACTGGTGCCGAACGTGGCACGGCTCCCGATCGACACGGCGGGGTTCAGCGCGGCAGCCGCCGCGGTGCTCGGAAGCATCGGAACCGCGCCGGAAGAGTTGCTGGCGTCGATCGCACAGCTGAGGGGGCTGCCGCGCCCGGCAACCCCCTCGGACTGAACCTCAGCCGGCCGTCTCCACGAGTGCCGCGGGAGCGTCGCCCGTCGTCTCGCCGGCCGGGCGCTTCGCGGTGTTCGCGATGTGCGCGCGGCTGACGACGATCACCGCCACGATCATGAGCGCGACCCCGAGCCAGTACGGGGCCGCGTGGCTGACCAGTGCGTAGAGCGCACCGGCGATGAGCGGGGCTGCCGTGCCCATCGCCGCATTCAACGACTGGGTGGCTCCGCCGAGCCAGCCCTGCTCGTCGTCGCCGACGGCGTTGGACATCGCCCCGTCCATCGCGGCCTGGGACGCCCCCTGGCCGGCGGCCAGCATCAGGGCGCCGACGATGAACACCCACGGCTGCGCGAAGACGGAAGCCACGACGGCGAGGGCCGCGAGACCGATCATCTGCGCGACGATGCCGCTCACGATCACTCCGCGCTCGCCGATGCGCGGAAGCAGGATGCCCAGCAGCACGCCCTGGATGAGGATGTCGATGATGCCGACGGCCGCGGTCAGGAGTCCGATCTGGGTCGGTCCCCACTGGATGGAGTCCAGGGCGAGCACGCTGAAGTTGTTCACGAAGAAGCCGAACGGCAGCGCGAGCAGGCCGAAGCCGATCATCAGCCCGCGCAGCTCCTTGCGTCCGAAGGCCTCCTTGAAGACGGCGAAGGGCTGCACGTCGCGCAGCTTGATTGCGGCGATCCTGTTGCCCGGCTTCAGGCTCTCCGGGAGGAGGAAGATGCTGAGGATCGCGATCGTGAGGGCGACGGCGGCGGTGAGGAACACCGGGAGCTGGATGCTGATCGCGGCGAGCAGTCCTCCGATGGCCGGACCGATCATGGTGCCGATCCCCGAGAGCGCACCGAGGAGGCCGAAGCGCTTGGCGCGCTGCTCCGGCGGGGTGATGTCGGCCAGGTAGGCGAAGAGGGCGGGTAGATCGCCCGCGGTGAGGCCCTGGATGACGCGAGCGAGCACGAGCACCCAGAGGGCGCCGCCGAATCCGAACAGCGCCATCGAGAAGGCCGCACCGAATGCCGCGACGATGATCACGGGTCGACGTCCGAAGCGGTCTGAGAGACGTCCGAGGAAGGGCGCGACCAGGAAGGCGCAGAGGCCGTTGATCGCTTCGAGCACGCCGACCCAGATGGCCAGGTCGCTCTCGTGCGAGACGTACTGGAGCACGACGAAGGGCAGGACCGGGAGGACGACCGTCATTCCGATGACGGTGAGCATCGTGAGCACGATGAGCATGATCCACGCGCGGTTCTGGTCCCGTCGCGTGAGAGAGGTGGGTGAAGTCATACCGAAAGTGTAGTCGTACCAGTTTTGGTGTCAAGCCAGTTTTATAGTGGGTTCACGATAGACTCTCGAACATGACCAATCCCGCACCTCTCGGTCGCCGCGAACGGAAAAAGGCCGCGACCCGCAAGGCGATCTCCGACGTCGCGACGGCCATGTTCCTGGAACGCGGCTTCGACGAGGTGAGCATCCGCGAGGTCGCCGATGCCGCAGATGTCTCCCCCACGACCGTGTTCGCGCACTTCCCTCAGAAGGAGGCGCTGGTGTTCGACGAAGACGACGAGCAGCGCGACCGCCTGGTGGCCGCCGTCCGCGAGCGCCCGTCGGGGAGCACCATCAACCGCGCGATCCACGACTTCTATGCCTCAGAGCTCCGCGCGAACGTCGACGAGCACGGAGACGAGATCACTCGCACCTTCATGCGCTTCCTGAACGAGACACCGGCGCTGCGCGACTACGCGGCGAAGATGTGGCTCCGACACGAAGACGCCCTCTCCGACGCGATCGCCGACGAACTGGGTCTCGACACCCCCACCCCGGAGATCCGGGTCTACTCGCGGTTCATCCTGCAGATGCAGCTGCTCGTCAACGAGAACGACGACCCCTTCGGGACGCTCGAAGCGGGGTTCGTGATCCTCGAGAACGGCTGGGCGCCGGTCGAAGCCGGCCTCAGCGGATCCGCCAGCTAGAGAGCCCTCATCGAACGGTCGTCACCGTGCAACCGGAGGGCGTGAACTCGATTCCCAGAGGCACATCCTGCTGGTGGACGGGCTCCCCCAACACCCACTCGGTGCGGAGTCCGGCGAGGCTCCCGCTGCTCTCACCCTCGGTGTCGAGCACCACGAGCAGAACGCCGGTGGGCCTCTTCGCGCTGAGCATCGAGGAATCCGCCGCCGCCCGCTCGATGATGCGCGTCAACGCCGCGTCATCCAGGGCAGCGAACTCGGGCATCGACGCGGCGACCCCTGCGGCCTCGACAGTCCATCCCGAAGGGCCCAACGATGATGCGTCCACGAGCGCCCCGTCAACTATCCTCTGCACGTCGACCGCCACGTACAACCTGGGGTCCTGCGGATCGCCGCCAAGATGACACGCCGCCGGCGACGACACGACCACGGGGAAGGGCGAGACCTGGAACACCCAGCGGAACATCAACGCACCGAGGATCAGCACCCCGACGACGCCCAGGATCGCCAGCCCCGTCACCCAGCCACGGAGGAGACCCACGGCGCGACGGTACTGGGACTCCGGAACCCACCCGACCTGGTCGACCATGGCGTCGAGCATAGGGACTTCAGGTGCGCCCGAGGATCACGATCGGGCATCGCCCTCGTTCACTGTCGGTTCAGTCCTCGTGGGGGCGCCGGCGCAGGCTCTTGACATCCGTGCGCCGCTGCTTCGCCTTCAGCCGGCGCTCCTTCGATCCCCGACTCGGCTTCGTCGCTCGACGCGGCGGAGCGGGCGGACGCAGCGCCTCCTCCACGAGAGCGACGAGTCGATCGCGCGCCGCATCCCGGTTCCGCAGCTGTGCGCGGTGTTCTGAGGCGGCGATCGTCAGCACGCCGTCGACCAGACGACCGCTCAACCGGTCGAGCAGTCGCTCGCGTTGATGCGGTGAGAGCACCGGCGAACGCGCCGCATCCCACACCAGCTCCACACGGGAATCGGCCGTGTTCACGCCCTGACCGCCCGGACCGGACGACCGCGAGAAGCGCCACGACAGCTCGGCCTCGGGGATCGTGAGACCCGACGAGACCCGCAGACCGGGGCGATGAGCGGAGGGCATACCTCCATCATCGGGCCTCGCGTCGCACTCGCACCGCACCGCACCGCACCGCACCGCACCCCGTTAGCATGGCGAGGACGGCAGGCCGGATTTCGAGCCCGCGGCGCAGCCCGTCACGCGGAGCACGAATGAACTCATACCGGCAGGACGACTGGGCGGCGAGCCCCTCGTATCCGTCGACCGTGAACGAGCCGTACCTGATGGGCACTGGTGTGGTCACCGCCGAAGACACGGGAACCCGTCCGCTCTCTCCCCCGCACAGCCACGCCGACCCGATGCTGGCCTGGTGCTATCGCGGCACGGTGTGGGTGCACCTGCAGGATGCGCGGTGGCGACTCGCTCCCGGTCAGGGCGTATGGATCCCGGCCCACACCCCACACACCGCTCATCACGAGGCGGACTCGACGGGCTGCTACACCTACATCCCCGACTCCGCGCTGATCACCCCGATCGACGGCATCACCCGGGTGCTCGTGCCGCGCGCCGTGCAGGAGATGCTGCTGCACCTCGGCATCAACGACATGCCCACCGACCTGCGCGTGCGCATCCAGTCCGTCCTGATCGAGATGCTCCAACAGCCGCTTCCGGAGGCCGCGAGCGAGTGGGGCGAGGTGCCGATGCCCGCCGACGAACGCGTGGCAGCTCTCGTGCAGACCGTGCTCGCCGACCCCGGCGACCCCCGCAGTGCGATCGAGCTGTTCCTCGCCCACGGCCTCCACGAGCGCACGGTGCTGCGCATCTTCCAGAACGACGTCGGCATGAGCTTCGGGCGCTGGCGCACCGGAGTGCGGATGACTCTCGGAGCCCGACTGGTCGTGGACGGCACCCCCATCGGCGCCGCCGCGCACCGCTGCGGCTACGCCACGACGAGCGCCTTCTCCGCCGCATTCAAGGACCGCTTCGGCCTGACCCCGCGACAGCACGTGGCGCGGGTGCATTCCGACGCCGCCCACCAGCTGTACTGGCGCTGACAGCACGGCATTCCCGGTCGCCCGACGGTCGATCCGACCGGCGTTTGTCGGTTCCGCGATACAAGTCGTCGCTCCCGCGACACTGAGCGCGCCATCCGCGTTCTAGCATCGTTCTGTTAGGGCATGCTTACCTAACTTCTCGCCGCGTCGATGCGGCAACACCCTCCCCCTTCCCGAAGGAGAACCATGTCGCACGCTTCTGCGCGCCCGAAGATCCGCCGAGGCTCCGCCCTCGTCGCCGCGGCCGTCGCCGCCGCCCTCACGCTGGCCGGGTGCTCGACCGCGCCCGGTGAAGCTGCCGATTCGGCGCCCACCGCAACCGACGGCGTGGTGATCGAGCACGGCCACGGGAAGACCGTGATCCCCGAGAAGCCGCAGCGCATCGTCACCCTCGGCTGGATGACGGCCGACATCGTCGCCGCCCTCGGCACCAACCCCGTGGGCATGGAAGAGGTGTGGGGCGCGGGCGAGAGCGGCTACCAGCCCTGGTTCGAGGACTACGTCACCGAAGAGTACGGCGAGACGCCCGAGATCATCCCCTTCCTCGAAGACGGCCCCAACTACGAGGCCATCAAGGAGCTCAAGCCCGACCTGATCCTGAGCCTGTACTCGGGCATCTCCGACATCGAGTACGAGCGCCTGACCGAGATCGCCCCGACCGTCCCCTACATCGAAGGTCCGTGGAACCCCGGCACGTGGGAGGACATGACGCGCACGGTCGGCAAGGCCCTGTCGGAGGAGAAGAAGGCCGACGAGCTGATCGCCGAGACCGAGGAGCAGATCACCACCCTCGCCGGCGAGCACCCCGAGTTCCAGGACAAGACCTTCGTCTGGGGCCTGACACTGAACGAGGGCGGCACCGACCTCGGCGTCTACCTCGAGTACGACCCCCGCGTGCGCATCACCGAGGCCCTCGGATTCACGTCCACCTCGGCGATGGACAGCTTCCTCAAGACCGCCGAGGGCGACAACTGGTACACCGGCGTCAGCCTCGAGAAGCTCTACGACGTCCAGGCCGACCTGTTCGCCGCGTGGGGCGGCAGCGCCGACGAGGGGAAGTACACCGTCGAGAACAAGGTCGTCTCCCGCTGGAACCCGATCGCGAACGGTTCGTACGTGATCTACGCCGACGACGCCGAGGCCTCCGCCATCAGCGCACCCACCGTGCTCTCGCTGAAGTACATCCTGCCGAAGTACGTCGACGACCTCGCGGGCGCACTGCAGGGCGAGCCGACCATCACCGGCAAGTGACGCACGGGATGTCCCTGACGACAGACGACGTCACGGACGTCTCGAACACGGGTGCGGGGAGTCGCGAAGGCGGCTCCCCGCACCGCAACGGGACGCTCGTTCTGGGACTCGTCATCGCCGCGGGTGTGCTGGTGATCGCCGCCATCGCCTCGCTCGCCGTCGGCGCCCGCGCGATCGACCCCGTCACCGTCCTGCAGTCGCTCTTCACCTACGACGACGAGAACCCGCTGCACCTGATGGTCATGGAGCTGCGCGTGCCCCGCACCCTGCTCGGCATCGTCGTGGGCGCGGCTCTCGCCGTGTGCGGCGGACTGATCCAGGCCTTCACCCGCAACCCGCTCGCCGACCCCGGCATCCTCGGGGTCAACGCCGGTGCGTCGTTCGCCGTCACGTTCGCCGTCGGCGTGCTCGGGTTCACCACCCCCGGCGCCTACGTGCCCTTCGCCCTCGGCGGCGCCTTCGTGCTCACCATGCTCGTGTACATCCTCGGTTCCTTCGGCGCCTCGGGTGCGACCCCGATGAAGCTCACCCTCGCCGGGGTGGCCCTGGGCGCCGCCTTCACCGGGTTCACCACCGCCATCGTGCTGCGCGACACCAGCACGCTTCAGGTCATGCGGTTCTGGGGCGTCGGCTCTATCGGCGGACGCACGATCGACCAGCTCACCTGGGCCGTGCCGCTGATCGTCGCCGGGCTGCTGATCGGTCTGTTGTGCGCGCGTTCCCTGAACGCCCTGGCTCTCGGGGACGACCTGGCGCAGGCCCTCGGCGCTCGCGTGCGGGTGACCCGCATCCTCGTCATCATCGCCGTGACCCTGCTGGCGGGAACCAGCGTCGCCGCCGCCGGACCCATCGCTTTCGTCGGACTCATGATCCCCCACATCGTGCGCTGGTTCACCGGACCCGATCAACGCTGGGTACTCGCGTACTCGATGATCATCGGCCCCGCCTTCCTGCTCCTCGCCGATGTCCTGGGCCGCATCGTGCTCCCGAACGGGGAGATGCGCGTCGGGATCGTCACCGCCCTCCTCGGAGCCCCGATCCTGATCGTGCTCGTGCGCCGCAAGCGGGTGAGCGGGCTGTGAGCATCGATCAGAAGCCGGTCACCGCGTCGGGCACGCCAGCGCGGCCGACCGACGTCGCGCCCGTCGACCACGGTCGGCGCCTGTTCCGGATCGAGACCGCGCGCGTCGCGACCCTCATCCCGGTGCGCTCCGTGGTCGTGTGCCTCATCCTCCTCGTCGTGATCGTCGGAGCCGGCCTCTTCTCCATGACGCTCGGCGCCTACGAGGTCGACTTCGCGGCCGTCATCCGGGCGATCTTCGATCCCTCCTCCGACCCCGACATCCGCCAGGTGGTCGTCGAATGGCGCCTGCCCCGGGTGCTGTTCGCCGTGCTGTGCGGCGCTGCCCTGGCCCTCGCCGGTGGCATCTTCCAGTCCCTCACGCGCAACCCGCTCGGCTCCCCGGACATCATCGGCTTCGGCATCGGGGCCCAGTTCGGTGTGACGCTCGTGATGGTCGTGCTCGAACTGAACACCTACATGTTCAAGGCGGCCGGCGCACTCGTCGGCGGCCTGTTGACTGCACTTCTCGTCTACGTGCTGGCGAACAAGAACACGATGTCGTCGTTCCGGCTCATCATCGTCGGCATCGGCGTCTCGGCAGGACTCGGCTCCCTCACCTCGTGGATCCTGATCTCGGTCAGTGTCGAGAAGGCGATGATGGCGGCGACCTGGGGGGCAGGTTCGATCGCCTCGCTCGGGTTCGACCAGCTGATCCCGGCGACTCTCGTGTTCGCGATCGTCATGCTCCTGTCCCTCCCGCTCGCCCGCACGCTCCCGGTGC
Source organism: Microbacterium sp. CCH5-D1 (assembly GCF_001557335.1). Lineage (NCBI taxonomy): Bacteria > Bacillati > Actinomycetota > Actinomycetes > Micrococcales > Microbacteriaceae > Microbacterium > Microbacterium sp. CCH5-D1. The sequence goes on along the minus strand of NZ_LSJW01000185.1, from coordinate 4,584 downwards.
TCGAGATGGGCGACGACGCAGCGACCGCCCTCGGCATCAGTCCCGGACGCACCCGCCTCGCGGCGATGGTGTTCGGCGTTGCCCTGGTCGCGCTCGTCACCGCCGCCGCCGGACCCATATCGTTCATCGCTCTCGCCGCCCCGCAGATCTCGCAGCGCCTCACCCGCTCGAACACCCCGATGGGCACCGTGCCCGTGATGCTGACCGGGGCCGCGCTCGTCGTCGTGTCGGACGCCGTCGCCCAGCTCGTCGCCGTGCCCGTCGGCGTCGTGACGGTCTCGGTCGGCGGCATCTACCTCGCCTGGCTGCTGGCCGCCCAGTACGCGCGCCGCACCTGAAAGGAACACCCATGACCGCTTCGCTGCTGGCTCGCGACATCACGCTGGGCTACGGAGACACCCCCATCATCTCCGAGCTGACCCTCGAGGTACCGGACGACTCGTTCACGATCATCATCGGACCGAACGCGTGCGGCAAGTCCACCCTGCTGCGCGGATTCGCCCGGCTGCTGCGCCCGAGCACCGGGGCCGTCCTGCTCGACGGCGACGAGCTGCGCTCGCTCAAGCCGAAGGAAGCCGCTCGCAAGCTGGGCCTTCTCCCCCAGTCGTCCATCGCGCCAGACGGCATCACGGTCGCCGATCTCGTCGGTCGCGGACGCTTCCCGCATCAGAGCGCCATGCGCACGTGGAGCAGCGCCGACGAGCGTGCGGTGTCCGAGGCCATGGCCGCCACCGGGGTCACCGATCTCTCACGGCGCCTGGTGGAAGAGCTCTCCGGCGGGCAGCGACAGCGCGTCTGGGTGGCGATGGCCCTCGCCCAGCAGACCAAGCACCTGCTGCTCGACGAGCCGACGACCTTCCTCGACATCGCGCACCAGATCGACCTGATGGAGCTGTTCGCCGACCTGCACCGCGAGGGCACGACGCTCGTCGCCGTGCTGCACGACCTCAACCACGCCGCTCGCTACGCCACGCACCTCGTGGCGATGCGCGACGGGGCCATCGTGGCGCAGGGAGACCCGCGCGAGATCATCACCGCCGAGCTCGTGCACGCCGTGTACGACCTGCCCTGCAAGGTGATCACCGACCCCGTCTCAGGCACCCCGCTCGTGCTGCCGCTCGGACGGCGGACACCGTGACGTCCCCCAAGACATCCCCCACGACGTCCACTCCGCGGAAGCTGTTCGGGATCGCGCTGAGATCGGGGGGTCGCGGGATCGCCCTCACCGGAGCGACGGCGCTGCTCATCGTGCACGCGCTCGCCGAGGCGACGATCCCCGTCATCATCGGAGCGACGATAGACCGCGCCGTACTTCCCGCAGACCCCGCCGCGCTCGCCCTCTGGCTCGGCGTGCTCGTCGGAACGTTCCTCGTGCTGACCGTGAGCTATCAGTCGGCCTCCCGGCTCATGGTCTCGGTCTACGGGTACGGCGAGCAGGCGCTCCGTCACCTCGCGCTGTCGCGGATGCTGCGACCCCGGCTCTCCCGTCGCACGGTGACCCCCGGCGAGGCGCTCACCTTCGTCACATCCGACACCTATCGCGTCGCCGGCGTCGCCTGGTCAGTGGCGCAGCAATGCTCCACGATCGCCGCGATCATCGGAGCCGGACTCGCGATGCTGGTGATCTCGCCCGTCGCGACACTCGTCGTGTTCGGCTCGACCATCGCGATGATGTTCGTGATGCAGGTCGTCTCCCGTCCGCTCGAGCGTCGCGGGTTCGCTGAGCAGCACGCGGCGACCGAGGCCGGCGCCGTGGCCGCCGACTTCATGAGCGGATTCCGCGTGCTCGTGGGTATCGGTGCCCGGGATGAGGCCGTGCGGCGTTACGTCGCCGCGAGCGACACCTCCCGACGCGCGGCGACGGCAGCCGGCCGATCCCTCGCCTCCTACGAAGCGGTGAGCGGCACATTGGCCGCGATCGCGACGACCGCATTGGCGGGCATGTCGGCATGGTTCGCCGCCGAGGGTCGCATCAGCATCGGTGAACTGGTGACCGTGCTCGGCCTCGCCCAGTTCATCAGCGGCTACCTCGCGTATGCGGGGTCGTTCCCCTCGAACTGGATCCACAAACTCGCCTCCGCCAAGCGCCTCGCCGAGATGATCGACGCCGAGGATCTGCTGGATCCGCCGCCCGCATCGCCCGCATCGGCAGGTCCGGCGGGACAGGTGGTGCTGGCTTTCCACACGGACTCGGGTTCGCCGCGCGTCGAGGTGCGCGAGCGGGAGCTCCTCGGTGTCCGCCCTGCCGACAGCGACACGGCCAGGGCCCTCTCCCGGATGCTCGGCCTGCGGACCCGTGTCGACCGAGGCCGTGTCCACCTCGCGGTCGACGGAGAACTCCGAGACCTGGCCGACCTCGACCCGGTGGAATACCGGCATCGGGTCGTCGCCCCTCCGCATGGGCAGACGATCGTGAGCGGCTCTCTCCGCGAGGCCGTGCGCGGGCACGGGCGGGACGAGCCCACGCACCCGCCCTTCATCGAGATGGCAGCCCTCCACGACACGGTGGTGCAGGTCGGCGGCTGGGAAGCGCAGGTCGGGGAAGCCGGGAGACGTCTCTCGGGCGGACAACGGCAGCGCATCGGCATCGCCCGCGCCCTGCACGCACAGGCCGACGTGCTCGTGCTCGACGAACCGACCTCCGCCGTCGACGCCCTCACCGAGGCGCACATCGCCCGCGCCCTGGCAGAACACACCGGGACCGTGATCGTGATCACCACTTCGCCGATTCTGCTCGGCGCCTGCGACCGAGTCGTCGACGTTCCCTCCGGCGGATCGGAGGTGCAGCATGGGTGACCCGGTCTCGACCTCCCCTCTGCTGCCGATCGCCTCCAGCGCTCGGGTACGGGCCGTCATCGGTGCGCTTCTGCGCCGGCATCCCGGCCGCACGGCAGCCGTCGCCGCGCTCTTCCTCGCGGCCTCCGCCCTCGGAATCGTGATGCCCGCCTGCCTGGGCCGCATCGTCGATGCCGTCTCGTCAGACGCAGGCTTCGCGAGCATCGCCGGCTGGGTCGTCGGAGCGGGACTGGGCGCCATCGGTGCGGCCGTGGTGATGCTGTGGGCCGTGCGGGTGCTCACCGGTCTGGTGCAGGACATGCTCGCGGCACTGCGCGAGGACGTGTTCGCCTCGGCGATGAGTCTTCCGGTGAGCACGGTCGACGACGGCGAGAGCGCCGACCTGCTCTCCCGCGTGACCGGCGATGTCGATGCGGTGGCCGAGGCCGGAGGGAACGTGGCCCCGACCCTGCTGTCCGCCGCATTCGCGATCGCCGTGTCGGTGGTCGCACTGACCGCGCTCGATCCCCGGCTCGCCCTCGCCGGACTCGCCTCCGCACCGTTCTACGTGCTCGGCACCCGGGCGTTCCTCCGCAGGTCGCGCGTCGTGTTCCGCGAAGTGCGGGTGCGCGAAGCCGCGCGCAGTCAGGCCGTACTCGATGCGGTCGAAGGTATCGAGACGCTCACCGCGTTCAACGAGCAGGAGCCGGCGCTGGAGCGGGTGCGAGAGCGCGCAGAGGCCTCGATCCGGAAGCAGATCGAGGGCGTGCGAGTGACCAACCGGCTGTTCCGCTGGATCAACGGTGGCGAGCTCGTCGGCCTCGCCGCGATCCTCGGCACCGGGTTCCTGCTGCAGTCGGCCGGCGCGGTCACGGTGGGCGCCGTCACCACCGCAGCGCTGCTTTTCCACCGTCTGTTCGGTCCCGTGGGGCAGTTGATCTTCGGACTCGACGACATCCAACGCGCGACCATCGGCCTGGCGCGACTCGTCGGCGTGATCGACCTCGCGCCGTCGACTATCGCCTCGGATCGGCGAGCGGACGCGGAAGCACGGGCATCGGAGGAATCAGCGTCATCAGCGGGGATCGAGGTGCGCGACGTGACGTTCCGCTATCCGACCACCGGCCGGGGGATCCACGACGTGAACCTGCGGGTCGAGCCGGGCACCACGGCGGCGCTGGTGGGCACTTCGGGGTCGGGCAAGAGCACACTCGCGCGCGTGGTCGCCGGCCACCACCCACCGACCTCTGGCAGCGTGCACCTCGCCTCCCGCACGTCGGCCCCGTACTACCTGTCGCAGGAGCTGCATCACTTCCGGGGCACGATCGCCGACAATCTGAGGCTCATCGCTCCGGAGGCGAGCGACGACGAGATGATCGCGGCGCTGCAGGCTGTCGGAGCGCAGTGGGCCGTCGATGCCATGGTCCGCGAGAACGTGGAGCCTTCCGAGGAGGCTGTCGTGCCCTTGGACGAGGGACGCATCCAGCAGCTCGCCGTCGCACGGGCCTTCCTCGCCGACCCGGACATCGTGATCCTCGACGAGGCCACCGCCGACGTCGGGCTCCACCATCGAGAAGCCGTGGAAGAGGCGATCGCCGTGCTGCGCGAAGGACGCACCGCTCTGCTCATCGCGCACCGGCTGCAGCAGGCCGTCACCGCCGAGCAGATCGTCGTGTTCGCCGATGGCAGGGCTACGCAGCGCGGCACGCATGAGGAGCTCCTCGCCACCGACGGGCTCTATCGCGACTCCTGGCTGGCGCAGACTCGCGCCTCAGTCGCGACACCGAACCCGACCGATCCCTCCCCCAC
>NZ_LSJW01000184.1:0-362 GCF_001557335.1 Microbacterium sp. CCH5-D1 | reverse complement strand
CATGGGGGTTCTCCGTGTTCTGCAGAAAAAGGACCGGTGTCCTCAGCCTATCGGGTCATCCGGTACCATTGAGGCTGTACCTCGGCGAGGGATGCTTCTGCGCGTGCGCGAACATCCGTTATCGACGCGGCGAAGCAAGCCCGGTGGCTTTCCTCCTGCGTCAGCGAGTTCGAAAATTCCAAGACCACCGCGCGGCGCCTTCGCTGCGTGCCCCGAAGGAGAATCCATGTCTGAAGACACCAAGGTCCAGGCCGAGCTCCGCGAGAGCTTCGGCAAGGGCTTCGCCCGCCGCCTCCGCGCCGCCGGCAAGATCCCCGCCGTCATCTACGGTCACGGCACGGAGCCGGTGCACGTCGCGCTCC
>NZ_LSJW01000183.1:0-14892 GCF_001557335.1 Microbacterium sp. CCH5-D1 | reverse complement strand
CTCCCACCCCGACCTCCACTCCCACTCCCACTCCCACCACCGGCACCACGCATGAACAGCAGAACGGCGAACAGCCGGTGGAGCGCACCGATCTCGGCTTCCTCGGCGTCGCCTTCCTCTTCGGGATCGGTTTCCTCCTCGCTGCGGGAGCGCTCGGCATTCTCGTCTCAGGGCGCGCGCGGCGTCGGCGCGACCGCGCGGACGCCGCTGCGAGGGAAGAGGGTTCCGATGTCGCGTGAGAACAGTCCCCGGTACGGGATCGCCTTCGTCGTCGCCGGCATCGTCGTGCTCATCGACCAGGCGAGCAAGGCCGCCGCGATCGCAGGACTCAGCCGGACGGAGCGGATACCCCTGCTGGGTGATGCGCTGGGCCTGCAGCTCGCCTTCAACCCCGGCGCGATCCTGTCGCTCGGGTCAGGGGCGACGTGGGTGCTGACCGTGGTGGGCGTGGCTGCGGTGGCGGCTCTGTTCGTCGCCGCGACGCGCGCGCGCACGAGGGGACGGGCGTGGGGGTTGGGCTTCATCTTCGGAGGTGCCATCGGGAATGTGCTCGACCGTCTGCTCGCACCCCCCGGATTCGGTCGCGGTCACGTCACCGACTTCCTCGCCTACGGGAACTGGTTCATCGGGAACCTCGCCGATGTCGCGCTCGCGATCGGGGGTGTCGTCCTCGTCGTCGGGCTCTTGCTCGACCAGCGTGCGGCAGCGCGGACGACGCAGACCATCGACCGGCCGGACGGCTCGCGGGAGGACGCGGCCGGATGAACGACTGGATGCCCGATGCCCCGCCGACCTTCGCAGACTTCCTCACACCGGTCTTGTTCACTCCGGCCGCTGGGCCGTTCCCCCTCCTGCCCCTGGTCGCGGTAGTGCTGGCGGTCGCCTATCTGGCCGGGGCGCTCCGGTTGTGGCGGCAGCACCGTCGGTGGCCCGTCTGGCGAACCGTCGCCTTCCTCCTGGGGTGCATCGCGCTCGCCGCCACCACGGGCCTCGGGGTCGAGGTGTACGGCTATGCCCTGATGTCGGTGTTCATGTTCCAGCAGCTCACGCTCATGATCGCGATCCCTCCGCTGCTGGTCCTCGGCTCACCGGGCACGCTCCTCCTGCGGGTGACACCGCACCGCGGGCTGGGCGCCGTCGTGCTGCGTATCGCGCACGGAGGGCTCCGCAGCGGGATCGCCCGGTGGATCCTGAGCCCGTGGATCGCGCTGCCGATGTACCTGATCGCGTTCTACGGGCTGTACCTGGCCGGTCTCGCCGATCGTGTGCTCGCAGCGCCCGGAGGCCACCTCGCTCTGGAGGTCGGGTTCCTCGTCATCGGGATCCTCTTCACCATCCCGGTACTGAGCTCCGATCCCCTCCCGGTGCGGCTCGGGCACGGCGGTCGCGCCCTGGACGTCTTCGCCGAAGCGGCCCTGCACGCGTTCTTCGGCGTCTTCCTGATGATGGCGACCACCATGCTCGTCGACCACTTCGTCGCACCGACTCTGGCACTCGGGATGAATCCGCTCGAAGACCAGCAGCTGGCCGGCGGGCTGGCATGGTCGTACGGCGAAGCCCCGACCCTGCTGATGCTCGTCTACGTGATGCACCGGTGGTTCCGCGACGACACGGCACGCGCCGCCGCGGCCGATCGCTATGCCGATGCGCACGGCACCGCTGAGCTCGACGCCTACAACGCCTATCTGGAGGGCCTCCGTGACGACCGCCGCTGAGCCGGTGCGGTGCCCGTCGGGCAGGATGGACGGATGAGCATTCCCTCCGCTTCCCTCGACGTGCCGATGAAGGTTCGCGAGCTCGCGCGCGGTGCCGCGCTCGAGCCGGTCTGGCTCAACGGGATCGGCGGGCTGACCTTCCGCACCGACGACGGGCGGTACATCAAGTGGGGCCCACTCGACGACGAGGCGAACATGCGCGACGAAGCCGAGCGCATGAGGTGGGCACGAACGTGGATCCCCGTACCGGAGGTGATCGAGCAAGGCCAGGACGACACGCACGAGTGGCTCGTCACGGTCGCGATCGATGCCCGCAGCGCCGTCGACCCCCGCTGGGCCGACCAGCCGGAGACCGCGGTGCGAGCGGTCGGGGTCGGCCTGCGGATGCTGCACGATGCCCTGCCGGTGGCCGAGTGCCCCTGGGAGTGGAGCACGCAGTGGCGGATCGCCAACGCCGCCGATCGCGGCACGGTCGTGCCAGAGGATCTGCTCCAGGAACCGTCGATCGACCGGTTGGTGGTGTGCCACGGCGATGCCTGCATGCCGAACACGCTTCTCGACGCGGAAGGCCGGCCGGCCGCCTTCGTGGATCTCGCCGCTCTCGGTGTCGCCGACCGCTGGGCCGACATCGCCGTAGCCTCGATGAGCACGATGTGGAACTTCGGCGAAGGCTGGGAGGACACACTGATCGAGGCCTACGGCGTCGACCCCGATCACGAGCGCCTCGAGTACTACCGTCGACTCTTGAACGAGACGTGAGTATCGTGCCCGACGATCGGCCGCGTGTGCTCGGTCCGGTCGTCGACGACATGACCCGGTGCGTGCACTATCGGGGCCCGACCGACATCATCGCGATCCGCTTCGCCTGCTGCGGCGAGTACTACCCGTGCCACCGCTGCCACGAGGAGACCGTGAAGCATGCGGCGCAGCAATGGGCGGCCCATGAGCGCGACAGACGGGCGATCCTCTGCGGTGCGTGCGGGCATGAGCTCACGATCGCCGAGTACTTCGCGGCGACGGCATGTCCACGGTGTTCGGCGCTGTTCAACGAGCGGTGCGCACTGCACCGTGAGCACTACTTCCAGCTCGACCGGAGCTAGCTCCAGACGAAACGGAACGTCCCGACGAGCACGGCGGCGGCGAGCGCAAGTGCCATGATCGCGATTCCGCCGATCACCGCCACCGCATCACGCGGGTGCAACCGGGAGGGACGCGACCAGGTGCGCGGAATGCCGGAGCCGAAGCCCCTGGCCTCCATCGCGAGCGCCAGCTTCGAGCCGCGCCGCACCGCGAACACGAGCAGCACGAACGCCATCGAGAAGAACCGTCGCAGCACACCCCGGTCGCCCACACCGCGCGCGCGACGGGCCAGGCTCATGGTGCGCCAGTCATCGAGGAAGAGCCCCAGCATGCGCGTTCCCGCGAGGATGCCGAGCACGAAGCGGCTCGGGAGCTTGGACACCTGCGCCAACGCGTCGGCGAGCTCGGTCGGGTCGGTGCCGCCGAACAGCAGGATCGTGGGGAGTCCGAGCGCGATCACTCGCAGACTCACCGCGATCGCGAGCGTGATGGAGTCGTCGCTGATCGTCGCGAAGCCGAACGTCCAGTAGATGCGCCCTGCCGGCTCCGCATACAGCAGCATGCTCACACCGGCGATCGGGGCGAAGATCACGATCGGCAGCAGGCGTTTCAGCACCGTCGACAGACGCAGCCCCGTCAACGGCAGGCAGAGCAGCTGCAGGACGATCGCTGCCAGCGCGCTCGTGATGTCGATGGAGGCGAACAGCGGTACGGACAGCAGCAGGGCGAGCAGCAGCTTCGTCACCGGGTTCACGCCGTCGAGCCAGACCGGGCGCACGGTCTCGGTCGCCGTCACGACGACGACCCCAACTCGATGCGATGACCGCCCAGGTGTCGGATCACCGCGTCGTCGTGCGTGACCGCGATGATCGACCGGCCACGCGCGATCTCCTCCTGCAGCAGGGCGACGAGCGAGATCCACCCGCGGCGATCCTGTCCGAACGTCGGCTCGTCGAGCACGATGACCTCCGGCGCCCCGGCCAGCACGGTGGCGACCGACAGCCGCCGCTTCTGCCCTCCGGAGAGCGTGAACGGGTTGGCGAGGGCGAGCGGGGCGAGGCCCAGGCGTTCGAGAAGACCGTCAACGACCGCATCCGTCTTCGCCTGATCCCAGCCGAGCGCCCGTGGCCCGACCTCGAGCTCGTCGCGAAGGGTCTGGGCCAGGAACTGGTGCTCCGGCTCCTGGAACACCATCCCGATGCGGGTGAGCAGCTCGCGCGAGGTCCAGCGGATCGGGCGCGTGCCCTTGCGCCCCGCCAGCTCCGGTGCCGACCGCACCTCTCCCGCCTGCTCCGGGATGAGCCCGGCGAGCGTGAGGGCGAGCGTCGACTTGCCGGCGCCGTTCGGCCCGGTGATCACCGTCGCGTTCCCCCGCGGCACGCGCAGGTCGAGCCCGCGCTGCACCGGCGCTCCGTGCTCCCGTCCGATCGTCAGGGCGGATGCGATGAGCGCGTCCGGTGCCGACACCTGCTCCAGCACGGGCAGGTCGATCCCCCGGTCGGGCACCCACACCCCGGCGTCCGCCAGCACATCGCCGTATGCCGCGAACACCTGGGCCGGTTCCCCGTCGGCGAGCAGTCCGCCGTCGGCCGCGAGCACGATCACCCGCGTCATCAGATCGACCCAGATCGGTGTGCGGTGCTCGACGACGATCAGCGTCGCACCGGTGGAGGCGACGGCATGTTCGACGCTCGCCCGCACCTCGCGCACACCCTCGGGGTCGAGGTTCGCCGTCGGCTCGTCGAGCAGCAGCAGCCCTGGGCGCATCGCGAGCACACCGGCGAGCACCAGTCGCTGCTTCTGTCCGCCCGACAGGGCCTTCGTGGGGCGTTGCAGCGGCACTTCGAGCCCGACGGCATCCAGCGCCTCCGCGACGCGACCGGGGATCTCGGATGCGGGCACACCGAGGTTCTCGCACCCGAACGCCACGTCGTCACCGACCTTCGACAGCACGATCCCCGCATCGGGGTCCTGCAGGACGAGGCCCACCTGACCGTGCCGGGATTCGGGGGCGGCACCGTCGATGTGCAGCGACCCGGTTCGCACCCCTTCGTCGTCGCCGCCGAGGACCCCGGCCAGGCCCGCGAGCAGCGTCGACTTCCCGGCACCGGAGGCGCCAAGCAGCAGCACCCGCTCACCCGGTTCGATCGTGAACGAGACGTCCTCGACGGCGGGGAGCTTCCGACCGGCGTACCGCCAGCCCCAGCCCGCGGCCTGCACGCGGGCCGGGGCGGCGATGGTCACGGTCAGACCTCGCGCACGTGCTCTCGCCCGACGGCGAAGCGGTTCAGTGCACCGGTGACCGCCAACGCGCGCACCAGCAGCCAACCGACGACACCCGCCAGGATCGCCCCGGAGACGACAACGCTGACCAGGTAGATCGTGTTGAACTCGACGGACTTCAGGATGTTGGGCGAGCTGCCGTAGAACAGCTCGAACACCCAGGCAGCCACCGCTGCACCGACACCGGCGAGCGCTGCGACCGCGATTCCGAAGCGCCGGTAGAAGAAGAGGGCGAAGATGATCTCCGCGCCGAGTCCCTGCACGATGCCGGACAGTACGGTCGAGACGCCCCACACGTTGCCGATCAGCATCGACACGATCGCTGCGACGAGCTCGACGACCAGCGCCGCACCGGGCTTGCGGATGACGAGGCCGCCGACGACGCCGCCCAGCAGCCAGATGCCGACGGCGATACCGCCCAGTCCCGGCGTCAGAGCATCGGCCGCACCGAGCCAGGCGTAGCCGATCGTGTTCCATCCCCAGAACACGAGGCCGATCGCGACGCCGAGGACGGCGGCAACGACGATGTCGACGACGCGCCAGCGCCAGATCGATGTGCGGTGCGGATCCTGTGCGGCGGCGGATGCCTGCTGCGTGGATGCGGACGTGGGCGTACTCATCTGAACTCCTCCCTGCGCTGGCATGACCCAGATCAGGTTCGACGGTCGAAGCGCGATTCGCTCCCTCTCAGCCCGGCTCGCCGGACTCCCGTGGTTGTGCTGACGATCCTACCGTCGGCGACACCCCCGTGGCGACAGGGCCCGGCGCCGCGGAACACGCGCGGGATTGGGTACCGTAAACGAGTGACCGCATCAGATCCCGCCGACGAGGCGACGGGCGTCGTCGGCGACGACGGCCCTGCCCCCGCCGACACCGCCGACACCGCGACAGGCGGATCGGTGCTGACGGCCGAGCAGACGTCGCCTGGAGCGGATGCTCCGGGGACGGTCGTAGACCCGGAGCCCGTCGTTCCACCGGAGGCCGTGAGCGCCCCGGAACCGGCCACCCCCGCGCTGACGAAGCCGCCGTTCATCCCTCGCGACCGCACGGTCCCGGATCCTTCCGGCGAACTCACCGCGTCGGAGACAGCCGCGCCCCAGTGGGCCGACGACACCACGACGGCCACCGCTCTCACCTGGGTGGACGCCGCGACCGTCGCCGAGCACACCGCCACGGCCACTCTCGACGACACCTCGGAGGCCGAGCGATCGAGCGGTCTGCTGCGCGGTGCGCGTCTTCGCCCCGCCATCGCCCGCCCGGGTGTCCTGGTCCCGCTGGCCACGCTCGCCGGTCTCGTCGCCGTCTACGCCGGCACCACACTGCTCTGGCCCCTCCACGAGGTGCCGCCGACGGTGCAGTCGGTCGAGTTCGCGACGACTCCCGCCGCTGCCGCCGCCGTGACCTGGCCGACCGAGGGTGCGGGTGCCGTCGGCATCGCGGGCATGACGACGGCGGCTTCGGTGCCCGACGCCGTGAGCATCGCGAGCATCACCAAGGTCGTCAGCAGTCTGATGGTGCTCGACCGCATGCCGCTCGCTGTCGGGGAGCAAGGACCCGAGTTCTCGTTCACCCGCGCCGACAGCGTGAAGTACTGGGACTACCGGCGCAGTGACCAATCCGCCCTCGACGTGCCCATCGGCGGAGTCCTCACGGAGTACCAGCTGTTGCAGGGGACGCTCATGGGTTCCGCGAACAACTACATCGATCGGCTCGCGACCGAGATCTGGGGCTCCGAGCGCGAGTTCGCGAGGGCTGCAGAGGTATGGTTGCGCGAACGTGGCCTGACCGGAATCACCGTGGTGACCCCCTCCGGCTTCGACGAGCGCAACGTGGCCACGCCCGAGGCCCTGGTGGCGCTCGGCGAGCGTGCGATGCAGAACCCGGTCTTCGCCGAGATCGTCGGCACCAAGTCCGTCGACCTCCCGGGTGCGGGCACCGTCGTGAACACGAACGGCATGCTCGACGATCCCGGTGTCGTCGGCATCAAGACCGGCACCCTGGTCGGCTGGAACCTTCTCACCGCGAAGGACCTCGTGATCGGTGACACCACGGTGCACCTGTTCGCCGCGGCGCTGAATCAAGCCGGAGACGACGAGCGACTCGCTCTCACGCGTTCCCTGTTCGCCGAGGCGGAATCCGCACTGGAGGCGCAGGCGCCGGCCGTCGCGAAGGACACCGTGGTCGGCAGCGTCACGACTCCGTGGGGCGAGCAGGTCGACGTCATCACCGAATCCGACGCCGATGTGGTGCTCTGGAACAGCGCGACCGCGACCGCCGCGACCGCCTTCGACCTCGGCGAAGAACGCGAACAGGGTGACACGGTGGGCACGCTGACCACGGCAGGACCGGTCAACACCACGACGACTCCGCTGGTGCTGGCCGCGGATGTCGAGGGGCCGAGTCCCTGGTGGCGTCTGACCCACCCGCTCGAGCTGCTCGGGATCAGAGCCGACCAGCCCTGACGCACTCCCCGGCGATCGCCTACGACGACGCCCCACCCCGCGTGAGCGGCGGTGGGGCGTCGTGCGTTGATGCCGTAGGTCAGGAGCGGTGATCGGAGCCGTCAGCGCCGTCTTCCAGCAGGGCCTGCGCCGCGGCCGTCTCGACTGCCGGCACCTGTGCGCCGACGGACGCGCCGGCCACAGCGGCTGCAGCCTCCGCGCCCGCAGCATCGGTGTCGCCCGCTTCGCCGGTGACGACGACCGGCGTCGTTCCCGTGAGAGCGTCTTCGGCGTCGATGTCGGTCGCGGCCTGCTCGAACTGCGACTGGTACAGACGCCAATAGGCGCCCTGCGCGGCGATGAGCTCGTCGTGCGTACCCTTCTCCACGATGTCGCCGTGCTCCATCACCAGGATGAGGTCGGCATCGCGGATGGTCGACAGCCGGTGCGCGATCACGAACGACGTGCGCCCCTCTCGGAGCGCGGCCATCGCGTGCTGCAGCAGCAGTTCGGTGCGGGTGTCGACCGCCGACGTGGCCTCATCGAGGATGAGGATCGACGGCTGTGCGACGAACGCCCGCGCGATGGTGATGAGCTGACGCTCACCGGCCGACACGTTCGCTGCATCCTCGTCGAGCACCGTGTCGTATCCCTCGGGGAGGGCGTGCACGAAGCGGTCGACGTAGGTGGCCCTGGCTGCGGCGAGGACCTCTTCATCGGTCGCGGTCGAGCGACCGTAGCGGATGTTCTCGCGGATGCTGCCGGCGAACAGCCACGGGTCCTGGAGCACCATGCCGGTGCGCGAACGCAGCTCGTCGCGGGTCACCTCGGCGATGTCCTGCCCGTCGAGCATGATCCGTCCACCGCTGAGCTCGTAGAAGCGCATGATCAGGTTGACCAGCGTCGTCTTGCCCGCACCGGTCGGACCGACGATCGCGACGGTCTGACCCGGCTCCACCCGGAACGACAGATCACGGATGAGCGGACGATCCGGCGTGTACGAGAACGCGACGTTCTCGAACTCGATGACGCCCTTGCCCTCCACGAGCTCGGGAGCATCGGCGTCGTCGGCCTCCTGCTCCTCGGCGTCGAGCAGTTCGAACACACGCTCGGCGGAGGCGGTGCCGGACTGCACGACAGCGGCCATTCCGCCCAGCTCGGACAGCGGCTGCGTGAACTGCTGCGAGTACTGGATGAACGCCTGCACGTCGCCGAGGCGGAGCTGACCGTTGGCGACCATCAGACCACCGAGCACCGCGATGCCCACGTAGCTGAGGTTCCCGACGAACATCATCGCCGGCATGATGATGCCGGAGAGGAACTGCGCCTTGAAGCTCGCCTGGAACAGCTCTTCGTTCTCGTCCTGGAACTTGTCCAGTGCGTCCTTCTCGCGACCGAAGACCTTCACCAGGGCGTGGCCAGAGAACGCCTCCTCGACACGGGCGTTGAGCCGCCCGACCTTGCGCCACTGCGTGCCGAAGGCCTTCTGCGACCGCGGTCCGATGATGCCGAAGATCACGCCCATGAGAGGCAGCGTGATGAGGGCCACGAGGGCGAGCTGCCATGAGATCGAGAACATCATCACGAGCACGCCGATCACGGTGAGCACCGAGGTGAGTGCGCCCGAGAGCGACTGCTGCATCGTCTGCGTGATGTTGTCGATGTCGTTCGTGACGCGCGAGATCAGCTCGCCGCGCTGCACCTTGTCGAAGTACGCCAGGGGCAGGCGGTTGATCTTCGCCTCGACCGATTCGCGCAGTCGCCACATGGTGCGCACCATGATCACGTTGATGACGTAACCCTGGATCCAGGTGAGGAAGGCGGCGGCCACGTAGATGCCGAGCACGGCGGCGATGACGAGCCGCAGCGCGTCGAAGTCGATGCCCTGGCCGACCGTGAAGTCTCCCAGCGCGCCGACCTGGTTCGCGAAGTCGTCCTGTCCGCCTGCCCGCAGCGCGTCGACCACCACGTCCTGCGACGTGCCGGCGGGGAAGCCGGGGAAGCCGTCGGTGGGCTGACCGAGCTGGATGGAGATGAAGCCCTTGTAGACGAGGTTGGTCGCCTCGGCGAGCACCTTGGGCGCTGCGACCGTCAGGACCACGCCGATCGCGCCGAGGATCGACACGAAGACGAACCAGATGGCCGAGGGCTTCAGCAGCCCGATCATGCGCGCGAAGCTGGGGCCGAAGTTGTCGGCCTTGCCCGGTGCGACGCTGTCCCAGTCGCCGGAGTTCTGACGCGCCTGCTCGGCGAGCTCGGCCTCGTACTTCTCCTCGGCGGTCAGCTCGACCTCGGCGACGGACGAAGCTGCCTTGCCGCGGCCCCGCTTGGCCTTGCGCTGGTCGTCGTTCTGCGCGCTCATGCGTCCACCCCCAGCTGCGATTCGACGATCTCTCGGTAGGTATCGCTCGTCTCGAGCAGCTCCTCATGCGTGCCGACGCCCACCATGGTGCCGCCGTCGAGCACGACGATGCGGTCGGCATCCGTGATGGTGGAGATGCGCTGGGCGACCACGATCTTCGTGACGTGCGGGAGTTCCCGCCACAGCGCTTGGCGGAGCCGCGCGTCTGTCGTCAGGTCGAGAGCGGAGAACGAGTCGTCGAAGACGAGGATCTTCGGCTGGTGCACGATCGCGCGGGCGATCGCGAGCCGCTGACGCTGACCGCCGGAGACGTTCGTGCCGCCCTGGGCGATGCGGGAATCGAGACCGTCCGGCATCTCCTCCACGAAGTCACGACCCTGTGCGATGTCGAGCGCGTGCCACAGCTCTTCGTCGGTGGCCTCCTCACGGCCGTAGCGCAGGTTCGACGCGACGGTGCCGGTGAAGAGGAACGGACGCTGCGGCACCAGGCCGATGCTGTCCCAGAGCGACTCGACGTCGGCCTCGCGCACGTCGGTGCCTCCGACGTGCACGGATCCGCCCGAGACGTCGAAGAGCCGAGGGATGAGGGAGATCAGCGTCGTCTTGCCCGAACCGGTGGAGCCGACGATCGCGACGGTCTCGCCCGGCTGGGCGGCGAAGCTGATGCCCGTGAGCACCGGCGAGTCCGCCCCGGGGTAGGTGAACTCGACATCGTCGAGCGCCACGGATCCGGGAACCGGGAACTCCGTGACGCCGTTCTCCGGACGCACGAGGGTGGACTCGGAGTTGAGCACTTCGCCGATGCGCTCGGCCGAGACTGCGGCGCGCGGGATCATCATCGCCATGAAGCTCGCCATGATGACGCCGCCCATGATCTGACCGATGTACTGCATGAAGGCGAACAGCGTGCCGACCTGCACCGTGCCGTTGTTCACCTCGATGCCGCCGAACCAGATGACCGAGACGACCGTGACGTTGAGGATGAGCATGAACAGCGGGAACAGCAGCACGAAGAGCGAGCCGACCTTGCGGCCCACGACCATGATGTCGGTGTTCGCCCCGCGGAAGCGCTCCTCCTCGATGCGCTCGCGCACGAAGGCACGCACCACGCGGACGCCCGTGAGCTGCTCGCGCATGATGCGGTTGACGTTGTCGAGCTTGCCCTGATAGCTGCGGAACAGCGGCACCATGCGGCCGATGACGAGGGCAGCCAGGATGAGCAGCAGCGGCACCGAGACGGCGATCAGCCAGCTGAGTCCGACGTTGGTCTGGACCGCGAAGAAGATGCCGCCGATCGCGAGCAGCGGCGCCGTGACGAGCATGGTCGCGCCCATCATGGCCAGCATCTGCACCTGCTGCACATCGTTCGTGTTGCGGGTGATGAGCGAACCGGCACCGAACTGCGACACCTCACGCTCGGAGAAGCCGCTGACCTTGCCGAAGACGTCGGCGCGGATGTCGCGCCCGGCACCCATCGCTGCACGCGCGGCGAAGTAGGTCGCGGTGACCGAGGCGATGATCTGCCCCAGCGAGACCGCGAGCATGAACAGACCGGTGCTCCAGATGTACCCGGTGTCGCCCCGGGCGACGCCCTTGTCGATGATGTCGGCGTTCAGGCGCGGGAGGTAGAGGGTGGCTGCCACGCTCGCGAGCTGGAACACCAGCACGGCGAGCAACAGCCATCGGTATCGGGAGAGATAACGGAGGAGGATTTTTCCCAGCACAGGCGGACTTTCTAGGAAGGATGAAACGGCGGATTTCTCGGCAGACGGATGCCGACCGACAATCGGCCACAAGACAGAGTGCCACGATCCGCGGACATTCGTATCCCCCTCATGGTGGACCTTCGCTCACAGCGAACCGCTTCCCGCCCCGATCTGCGGTTTCTGCACGCGGGCGAACAAGTGCGGCTGATTGCAGCGCACTGCGGAACCGCGACCCGCCCTGACCCCGAGTGCCCGCCCTGACCCCGAGGGCTCAGAACAACGTGGGCTGCGGGACGTAGTCGCGCGCGGGGGCGCCGGCGTCGGGCGCGAGCTCGGCGAGCGTGGGCGGGTTCCACTTCGGATCGCGGTCCTTGTCGACGATCTGCGCTCTGATGCCCTCGACGAGGTCGGGATGCTCGTTCACGAACCACATCACGCGACGGTACTCGCCCTCCAGCGCCGCGCGGAGCCCCGGCAGGTCGCGCGCCTCGCGGACGGCGTCGAGCGTCACGGTGAGCCCGGTGGGCGCGAGGTCTTCGAGCAGGTCAGCGGTCGCCGCCGCCTCCGTCGTCCCCTGAGCCTTCAATCGTTCGACGATCTCGCTCACGGTGGGGGCGGAAAAGGCCTCATCGATCCACGCGCGCGCGTCCGGGAGCTGCGAGGGCTCCGGGGTCTCGTCGAACAGCAGCACGATCTCACTGGGACCGGTCGGGTCGGCACGGAAGGCGAGGGCCTCGCGCAATGCGTCCAGACGGTCGGATGGCACGAAGTGATCCGCGAAGCCGAGGTAGACGGCATCAGCGCCGCTCATGGTGGATCCGGTGAGACCGAAGTACTCGCCCAGGCGCCCAGGAGCGCGGCCGAGCAGCCAGGTTCCCCCGACGTCGGGAGTGAATCCGATACGGGTCTCCGGCATAGCGAGCTTGGAGCGTTCCGTGACGATGCGGATCGCGGCGTGGCCGGCCAGCCCGATGCCACCACCCATCGTGATGCCGTCGGCCAATGCCACCACGGGCTTGGGATACTCGGCGATCATGGCGTTCAAGGCGTACTCCGCACGGAAGAACTCCGCCGTCTGGTCAGCCTGACCCGCGACGATCTGCCCGTGCAGAGCGCGCACGTCGCCTCCCGCGCACATGCCGCGCTCGCCTGCCCCGTCGAGCAGCACGATCTGCACGTCGGTGTCGTCACGCCAGGCGTTCAGGACCGCGGTGAGGCTCTCGATCATGTCGACGTCGAGCGCGTTGATCGCCTCCGGACGGTTGAGGGTGAGTCGTCCGAGCGCGCCTTCGGTGCGGACGAGGATGCGGTCTGCAGCGTGGGATTCGGTCACGCTCGCCAGGCTACCCCTTCCGGGGAAGGCGGTATTCCGCGCGAAATGCGGGATCCGACAGGCTTTTCCGGCAGGATAGGGAGGAACTGTTCAAATGCGACGAGAGGTCACGGATGCCTGAAGGACAGGTGCTCGAGTTCACGCACGTGACGAAGCGCTTCAATGAGGTGACCGCCGTCTCGGACTTCTCCGCGCGCGTGGAGCCCGGTGCCGTGACCGCCTTCCTCGGCCCGAACGGTGCCGGCAAGACCACCACGCTGCGGATCCTCCTCGGCCAGGTGCGCGCCACCTCGGGCACGGCGACCATCGGCGGCACGGCGTACGCCGAACTGCGGCAGCCGTTGCGCACCATCGGATCCGTGCTCGAGGAGACGGTCTACCGCCCTCGACGCACCGCCGAGCGTCAGCTGACCATCGCCGCCAAGGCGAACGGCATCCCCCTGGCCCGCGTCGGCGAAGTGCTCTCCCTGGTCGGCCTCGAGGGTGAAGGCAGCTCCCGCATCGGGGGCTTCTCCCTCGGCATGCGTCAGCGGCTCAGCGTCGCCCACGCCCTGCTGGGCGATCCCGGCGCGCTCGTGTTCGACGAACCGGCCAACGGACTCGACCCCGAGGGAATCCGCTGGATGCGACTCCTGATGCGTCGCCTCGCGGACGAAGGGCGCACGGTCCTCGTGTCGTCGCACGTCCTCAGCGAAGTCGAGCAGGTCGCCGACAACGTACTCGTGCTCTCGAAGGGCACACTCGTGCTCTCCAGCGGGATCGAGACTCTCGCCGACCCCAAGGGCGGATCCGTCATCGTGGACGCCGCGGACCGCAGCGCGCTGACGACCGCGCTGCAGGAGGCCGGCTTCGACATCGAGGTGCTGCGTTCGGGCCTCACGGTGCGCGGCGGAGACGCCGGCACGGTGGGAGCGGTCGCCGCCGACGCGGGCATCGCCCTGAGCACCCTCGTCCAGCGAGGGCCGACACTCGAAGACGTCTTCATCGACCTGATGCGAGGTGGCCGGTTCGCCCCGAGCATCTCGGCGACGCCACCGCAGCTCGCTGCGACGGCCCCCGAAGACACCGCAGCGGAGGTCACCGCGGCGGAGGACATCGCTTCCGAAGACACCGCTTCCGAAGACACCGCAGCGGAGGTCACCGGGGCGGAGACCTCCGTGGCCGGGCCGGCTCCGGCCGACTCCGTGGTCGCGATCCCGGTGGCAGCCGCTGCCGCCTGGGCGGCTGAGGCCGCAGCCGCCCCTGCGGGCGAGGCCCCTGTAGACGACCTCGCCGCATCCGTGGACACGGGCGACCGCTCCGAGCACACGTCGGACGAATCGGACGCGCCTTCGTCCGACGCCTCGGCTTCGACGGACGAAGCTCCTGCCGCCGAACACGACGCGGAGCATGCGCAGGCCGAGCAGGCACCCTCCGAGGAGTCTCCGGAACGATCGTTCGATGAGATCCTGTTCGGCTCCGCCGCACCGGCCGAGGCAGCAGGCGATCAGGCAGCGGATCCGGCGAACGGAAACGAGCACCACAGCGGTGTCGAGGTCTTCGCCGATCTTCACGACGCACCCGAATCGACGCACACCGACGAGTCCGACGACCAGCTCGGCGCAGGCCCCACGGACGACGACGCTCTCGTGTCCACCTCTGACGAATCCGAATCCGAATCCGAATCCGAATCCGACTCCGACTCCGACTCCGACTCCTCCGACGATGTCGCTGCTGTCACCGCCGACGACGAGGATCCGCGCTCCGCGGCGGTGAGCTCCATGCTCGCGGCGGCTGCGCGCGCCTACTACGAGGACGAACCCAGGGATTACCCGCTGAGCGCCGAGAACCAGACGGCCGAGGAGCAGCACGGCGAGGGCGGCGTCTCCGACGAGGGCGGCGTCTCCGACGAGGGCGCGCACTGGACCGTCGCATCCACCGGTGTCATCGACACGGTGCCGCTGGCCGCATCGACGGATTCCGGAGAGGCGGG
>NZ_LSJW01000182.1:0-446 GCF_001557335.1 Microbacterium sp. CCH5-D1 | reverse complement strand
GCCCTCCACCACGGAGCACCCGGTCGCCACCCCCGGTTTCACGGTGTCGAAGTCGGCCGACCCGGCGACGGGCACGCGTGTCGACCCTGGCAGCGTGATCACCTACACCGTCACGGGCACGAACACGGGCGACACCGTCCTCGATCCCGTCTCGATCGCCGATGACCTGCGCCCCGCGCTGGCTCACGCGGCCTACAACGACGACGTCTCGGCCAGCCGTGGCGACGCCCGCGTGGCCGACGGGGCGCTGTCCTGGAGCGGCACGCTGCGCCCCGGACAGAACGTGGTCATCACCTACTCGGTGACTGTCGACGCGAATGCGGGTGGCGAGACGATCGCCAACACCGTGACCGGCACGGCGACGCCGCTGATCCCCACGGATCCGAGCGACCCGGAGAGCCCGACGACCCCTGGCACGCCGATCACGCCCCCGCCGGCGACCACCG
>NZ_LSJW01000181.1:0-2676 GCF_001557335.1 Microbacterium sp. CCH5-D1 | reverse complement strand
GGACCCCGCCGAGACCGCGGGCGACGAGGTCGGCGAAGAACGAGTTCCACGCCGCGCCGGTCTCCGATGTCGCGACGCGCAGTCCGAGGACTTCGCGGTGCCCGTCGGCGTTGACGCCGGTCGCGACGAGCACGACCGCGTTGATCACCCGGCCGCCCTCGCGGACCTTCATCGTGAGCGCGTCGGCGGCGACGAACGGGAACGGGCCCGCGTCACCGAGTGGGCGGCGTCGGAACTGGTCGACGTGCTCGTCGAGGTCCGCGGCCATCCGCGAGACCTGTGACTTCGAGA
Source organism: Microbacterium sp. CCH5-D1 (assembly GCF_001557335.1). Classification (NCBI taxonomy): domain Bacteria; kingdom Bacillati; phylum Actinomycetota; class Actinomycetes; order Micrococcales; family Microbacteriaceae; genus Microbacterium; species Microbacterium sp. CCH5-D1. The sequence continues at coordinate 2,385 of NZ_LSJW01000181.1, read as the reverse complement.
GGGAGTGGATCCCGAGGGGCTTCACGAGCTTGTCCATTCGGCGGGTGGAGACCCCGGCGAGGTAGCAGTCTGCGACGACGGTGATCAGCGCGGTCTCGGCGCGTTTGCGCCGCTCGAGCAGCCATTCCGGGAAGTAGGTGCCCTTGCGGAGCTTCGGGATCGCGACGTCGATCGTCCCGACACGCGTGTCCAGGTCGCGGTGGCGGTAGCCGTTGCGCTGCGCGGTGCGGTCCGGGGACGCCTGACCCCATTCGGCGCCGACAACGGCGTCCGCGTCCGCGGACAACAGTGCGTTGATCATCGTCTGCAGCAGCTGCCGCATCAGATCCGGCGACGAATCGACGAGGGCTTCGCTAAGTAGGCGGGCAGGGTCGAGAATATGAGGAGCGGTCATCGTGATGATGCCTTTCGAGTGGAGGTAAGAGACTTCTCGAAGGATCACACGGTGACCGCGCTTACGTCGCGAGCGACGAGGCGGCCACCGTGGGCTACACCACCTTATGGGGCACTACTGCTCAACAGCGCGATTGCTTTTATGACTTCCGCCCGCGGGAGCACACACGCCGCTTCGTTCCGTCCTGAGGATGTAGCGGTCAGACGCCCCACCGCGTCGAACACCGCTGCAGCCAACGAAAGCATTCCGAAATCTCTAACCGAGCCAGTCTCTCGCTGCGCTAAGCGGGCAAGCGAGGGTACGAGATTATGCATCACCGACGCCGTCACTTGCAGCGGAAGTAGCGTGGGACAACCTTCAAGTGCACGGTTTAGGTGGTGCACCAGTGGATGGGTCAATGGCAGCCAGCGGACTTGATCCGCCAGGTAGTCAACTTTGAAATAGAACGTGATCATGCGCGCCTGCCCAACCGGGAAGCACCAGCACTCCGTGTTCGCCGGGATCGTCAATATACTCCCAGCCTTCAGCAAGACCTCACTTGATTGGCTGTGCACGCGAGCACATCCCGAGATCGTGAATACGATCTTTACCGTGTCGACGACAATCGACCCTAAGGGGCCGCAGGCTGTTTGATCGCGCACGATAAATGGCATGTGACCGGAGTTGAAAAAGTTCGCTTTAGAACTGTTCGTATGCCTTATTCGCCTATTCCTGCACTAGGGCTGCGTTATCGATCTTTGCGGCCTGATACACCGCTTTTACTTCTCGGCCGAGTCGGTACTCCATGAAGAACGAGAGAAGCGGAACCACGCCTCCTAGAGCCATGATGAGGAATCGCATGAATGACCACTTCATGAGTGACCATAAGCGGAAGTTCGCAAACAAGTAAGCCACGTACAGCCATCCGTGCACGATGAGAAACATCGTTGACAAGTTCACGCCGTTGAGCGTGCCGCTCGGCGAGAACCTGAGGAAACCTGACGGGCCATTCAGCTCAAGCTCAACCCCGAAGGCGTGCTTCGCGATGATTTCGCCGAGAAGGAGCAGGAGACATACGCCCGTGATGATCGACGTGATCGTGTACAGCCGGAGAGCTCCCGGGAGTGCCTCGATGTCTCTGATGCGGCTCATAGCAGTTGCTCCTTCAATCTCCTGAACATCCGAGGCGCGCGCGCTCGGGGCGCGCGTCGTTGTCGACGCGATTGGTTTTGGGGTGTAGATATGTGCATGCTGACATGCCGGTTAGGCGGTAAACCGCGTGCGGAGGCAGTGATTGAGCCTCCACGGCATACCTCTGCGCCAGACGGACCTGGAGTCAAGGAATGGTCGCGCGCTGCGAGTCTCAGGCTGGGGATGCAGAAAGTGTGCAGGGATTGACTGGTTGTCATCACGGTAGGATCGGGCCGACCGAGATCATGAGGCATAGTGCCAACACCATGATGAGCGAGAACCGGAACATTCGGCGCGCCCACGCCACCACATCCGATGCGCGCAGGCCGACAATACCGAGACAGATCCAGTACAGCCCAAGCGATCCCATAACTGCCGTATATACGATGCCGGTGTATCCGAACACCGGCAGCAGCAGCGTCGCGATGACGAACGCGATCGTGTAGGCGAGGATTTGCGCTGTCGTACGCTTGAGGCCTTTGACAACTGAGATCACTGGCACACCGGCCCGCGCGTATTCATCGTGGCGGTAGATTGCGATCGAGTAGAACTCCGGCATCTGCCAGAAAAACACCGCCAGGAAAGCGAGCACCGCCCCCATGTCGAACGCTCCGGACACCGCAAGGTAGCCGGCAAGGATCGGCGCGGCACCGGAAACGCTGCCAACGAGAGTGCCGTGTACGCTGAGTCGCTTCGACAGCATTCCGTATAGCAGGACGTACACGAGAAAGCCACCAAGGCCTACGAAGACCACAAGCCAGTTCGTCGGCTCATCGCGAATGAGAGTGTAGGAGCGGTCTGAATCCGCCGGCTTCGAGGAG
>NZ_LSJW01000180.1:0-251 GCF_001557335.1 Microbacterium sp. CCH5-D1 | reverse complement strand
TCCTCACCGTCGACATCGGCCTTGGCGTTGAGCTCCTGCATGACCTCGGTGGTCAGCAGCGGGCTCAGCTTCGCCAGCACGTCGGCGATCGCCGGGTACTCGTCGAGGGTGCTCTGCTTGAGCGTGAAGCCGCCCTGGTAGCTGGGGAAGAACTCCTTGTCGTCTTCCATCACCACGAGGTCGAGGGCGGGGATGCGGCCGTCGGTCTGGAAGACCTCGCCGAAGTTGCAGTCGTCGCCCTTCTGGGTCGC
>NZ_LSJW01000179.1:0-2823 GCF_001557335.1 Microbacterium sp. CCH5-D1 | reverse complement strand
TCACCGGGGTGCCCGGCGTGGTCGGGCTCTCGGGGTCGGTCGGGTCGGTCGGGATGAGAGGGGTGCCCTCACCCGTGACGGTGTTGCGCAGCAGCACGCCGGTCGCATCGGCATCGACCGTCACCGTGTAGGTGATGTCGACGCGAGTGCCGGGTGCGAGCGCTCCGTTCCAGGTGAGCGTCGTGCCGACGACGGCGACCGCGCCGGTGGAGGCCGTCACATCGCCGTTGTACTGTGCGTGCGCCAGGACGGCGGACAGGTCGTCGACGATCGTCGCGGGGTCGAGTGCGGTGTTGCCCGTGTTGACACCGGAGATCGTGTAGGTGATGGTGTCACCCGCGCGCACGGCGGTGCCGGAGGCGGGATCGGCGGACTTCGTCACCTCGAAGCCGGTGTCCACCACCGGGTGGTTCGTCTCCACGGCGGGAGGGACGATCGGCGTGCCAGGAGTCGTGGGACTGTCGGGGTCGCTCGGGTCGACCGGGATGCGCGGCGTGGCCGTGCCGGTGGCGGTGTTGTGAAGCAGCGCCTTCTGGACATCGGCGTCGACCGTGACGGTGTAGCGGATGACGACGGACTCGCCGCGCGGAACGGCGCCGGTCCAGGTGAGCGTGGTGCCGGACACGGCGACGGAGCCGCGGTCGGCGGTGACGTCGTCGTTGTAGGCGGCGCTGTCGAGCACACCGGACAGGTCGTCGACGATCTTCGCCGGGTCGAGGTCGGTGTCACCCGTGTTGGTACCGGTGATGGTGTAGGTGATGGTGTCGCCCGCGGACACGGCCGTGCCCGACGCGGGGTCGGCGGACTTGCTGATCGTGAAGCCGGAGCCGACGACCGGGTGCTCGGTGGTCGTCGTCGGCGGGACGATCGGCTCTCTCGGCACCTGCGGGCCCTCGGGGTCACCGGGCTTCGGGGTGGTCGGCGTCGCCGTGCCGCTGACGGTGTTCTTCAGGATCTTGCCGGAGGTCTCCGGTCCGACGGTCACGGAGTACGTGATGGTCACGGCCTGTCCCGGCTGCAGCGCGCCGGTCCAGGAGAGGGCGTTCCCGTTGATCGTCGCCGCCCCAGAGGTCACGGGGGCACCGCCGACGGTGGTCGCGATGTCGGAGTTGTAGGCGGCGTGAGCCAGCACACCCGACAGGTCGTCGGCGATCGATGCCGGGTTCAGGACGGTGGCGCCGGTGTTGGTTCCGGTGACCGTGTAGGTGATGACCTGACCGGGCTCCACGACGGTGCCCGATGCCGGGTCGGCCGTCTTGACCACCGTGTACCCCGCCACGGGGTGCTCGGTCGTGACGGTCGGCGGAGTGGGCGGGGGAAGGGTGCCCGGCGGGGTGCCGGAGGCGGTGACGCTGTTGGCGATCCGCTCTCCCTCTGCGCCCTCGTCGACGATCACCGAATAGGTGATGGTGACCACCTGGCCGGGCTCGAGCACGCCGGTCCAGGCGAGGTCGTCGCCGGTGACGGTCGCGGCGCCGGAGGTGACGGTCGTTCCGTCGATCTTCGTGGCGATGTCGCCCTGGTAGGTCGCAGACGTGAACACACCGGAGAGGTCGTCGGCCACCTGCACGGGGTCGAGACGCGTGTTGCCGGTGTTCTCCGCCTCGACCGTGTAGGTGATGCGCTGACCGGCGTTCACGGCCGCCCCCGGGGCGGGGTCGGAGGTCTTGCGCAGTGCCAGATCCGGAGCGAGGCGCACGTTGGTGAACGTGCACGTGACGTCGGTGCCGAGCGATCCGGCGGGCTGAGTCACCTGACCGTCGGCCGTCACGGCGACCGGCACCGTCGAACCGTCGGGATTGACCTGCACGCAGTCGAGGGATTCGGCGTACCTCGTACGATCCGTCGTGCCGGATGCCGCCTCGCTCAGTCGGAACACGTCGCCCTGGTTGGTGAACACGGGGCCCGCGTAGTCGGGCTGCAGTCCGGTGCGCTCACCGCGCGTGACGGCGTCGGTCTGGGGGACCTGGTACCCGGCGGGCGACTGCACGCGCAGGGCGAACTGATCCGTGGCGAGGTGGCGCCCCTCCGGGAGGTCCTTCTTCAGCGTGAGCGTGTTCGGGAACGTGCAGCTCGCCATGTCGGTGGGCTGGAACGTTCCGAGCGACGTCGTGTTGACCGTCTCGCCACGGGGCAGGTCGACCTCGATGATGCGGTTTCCGCCGCCCGAGACCGAGACGAAGATGTGGCCGAGGTTTCCGAACGCGATGCCGTTGCCCTGGACGCCGGCGCCCATGTCGTGCACCTGCTTGGCGTCGATCGTGGCGGTGCTCGGGGTGAGCGAGGTGGGCAGGTCGGAGGAGTAGATGAAGTTGTCCGCCACGAGCACGAGCTGACCCGAGGCGCTGAACGCCATGTCCCCGTTCGCGCCGAAGGCACTGCTGCCCGCGGTCGGGCGGAGCGTTCCGACCTGGACGAAGGTCTGCGGGGTGACGTTCTCTTCCCACGCGTAGAGGTTGATGGCGCCGTTCACCGTGCCGCTGGCGAAGTAGTAGACACCCGTGACCGGGTGCACGGCGCCGCGGAGCACGGACGAGTTCAGCGAGAACGTGGTGCGGGTCGTGGTGTCGGTCACGCGATCGTGCTTGGCGAGGGTCTTGGTGCCGGCGGCGTTGGTGACGGTGTACGCGTAGCGGCCGTTCGAGGAGATGCCGAGGGCGTTGTTGGAGTGGTCGACGCCGAGCGTGCTGGCACCGAGCGTTCCACCGTTGCCGGGCGTGCCCTGCTCGTTCACGACGAACTCGCGCACCTCGGTGGCGCTCTGCACGTACACCGCTCCCGGCGTGCAGAGGAACGGGTCGGCAGCGGCCGCGGGAGCGGCGG
>NZ_LSJW01000178.1:0-4056 GCF_001557335.1 Microbacterium sp. CCH5-D1 | reverse complement strand
GGGGTAGAGTTGTCGGGAACCGAAGACCGCTGGTCATCGTGTGCGCGTGAGTGCACAGGATCGAAGCTCTGCATCGCAGGGGCCCGCGCAGGACACGAACTTTCCAAAGCTCCGTGCGCTTGCGCCGGAGCTTTTCTCTTTGCAGGTGGTCCAGGTCGGCGCCTCACCACCGTGCGGCGCCTCGTACACACCAAGGAGTGACCATGGCGCAGAAGGATGCATCGGTCGCCGAGCTCACGAAGTCATTCGAGAACTCGACTGCCGTTCTGCTGACCGAGTACCGCGGTCTGACGGTTGCCCAGCTCAAGGAGCTGCGCAACAGCATCCGTCAGGACGCTGAGTACGCCGTGGTGAAGAACACGCTGACCAAGATCGCCGCCAACAAGGCTGGCATCTCCGCGCTGGACGACGACCTCAAGGGTCCGTCGGCCGTCGCGTTCGTGCACGGTGACTTCGTCGCCACCGCCAAGGCTCTGCGTGACTTCGCCAAGGCCAACCCGCTTCTCGTGATCAAGTCCGGCATCTTCGAGGGCAACGCCCTCACCGCGGACGAGGTCAACAAGTACGCCGCGCTGGAGAGCCGTGAGGTTCTGCTGGCGAAGGCTGCGGGCATGATGAAGGCGACGATGGGCAAGGCTGCGGCCACCATCGATGCTCTTCGCGAAAAGCTGGAGACCGCAGAGGCCGCGTAAGCGACCGGCGATCTCGTCTACAAACCCCATCTATCTAGGAGATACATCATGGCGAAGCTTTCCACCGAGGAACTGCTCGAGCAGTTCGCCGGCCTGACCCTCATCGAGCTCAACGAGTTCGTGAAGGCGTTCGAGGAGAAGTTCGAGGTCACCGCTGCTGCTCCCGTCGCCGTCGCCGGTGCTGCGGGTGGCGCAGGCGCTGCTGAGGCTGAGGAAGAGAAGGACTCCTTCGACGTCATCCTCGAGGCCGCTGGCGACAAGAAGATCCAGGTCATCAAGACCGTCCGCGAGCTCACCTCGCTGGGTCTCGGCGAGGCCAAGGCTGTCGTCGACGGTGCCCCGAAGGCCGTCCTTGAGGGCGCCAACAAGGAGACCGCCGACAAGGCCAAGGCTGCTCTCGAAGAGGCAGGCGCAACGGTTACCCTCAAGTAATCGCGACGCTCACGCGTTTCTGATCGAAGGCCCCGGGTTCGCCCGGGGCCTTCGTGCGTGCCCGGGGCGTTCCCGATGTTCCAGGCGTCCCAGACTGCTCGCGCCGACGGCACCGAGGGATGCCGGCAACGGCACCGCCGCCGGCATCCCGGAATGTTGCGAGCTCAGCGCGGGGGAGCAGTAGAGCTGCGAACCACGAGGGCGGATGCGGCGTCGACGCGCTCGAGCGGAGCGTCCGGGTCCTCCATCTGCTGCGTCAGGAGGCGCACGGCCTCATGGCCCTGGTCGCGCGGCGACTGGCCGATCGTGGTCAGCGCGAACATGTCCGCGTGCTCGTGATCGTCGACTCCGACGACGCTGAGCTCCGTCGGAACGGCGATCCCCAGACGTCTGGCCGCGATGATCGCGCCGATCGCGGCCTCGTCGCACACTCCGACGATCGCGGTCGGGCGTCGGCGTCTGTCGCCGAGCAGTCCGGCCGCAGCCGTATAGCCGCCGGGCATGGTCGGGGCCGCGCCGGCGATGCGGGCGTGCGCCGAGAGACCAGCGGCCCGCAGGGCGCCACGATAGCCGTCGAGTCGCTGTGCATCGCCGAAGCTCAGCTCCGCGGCATCCGTCGATCCGCCGACGAAGGCGATGTCGGTGTGCCCGAGCTCGATGAGATGCTCGGTGGCGATACGCGCGGCGGCGGTGTCGTCGATGGACACGGCGCTCGACCCCTCGCTGTAGGGCCCCACGCTGACGAGGGGGCGCCCCGCCTGCTGCAGTCGCTCGAGTTCACGGGCGCTCGGTTGGATGCCGACCGCGATGATGCCGTCGAAGCGGCGCCCGGGGAGGATGCTCTCGAACAGCCGCTCCCTGGTCTTCGAGCCCTCGGGCACGCCGTACAGCGACAGGTCGTAGTCCAGAGCGAAGAGCGACTCCTGCACTCCGGCGAGCAGTTCGGCGAAGAACCATCGGTCCACCGGGGGCATGACCACTCCCACGGTGCGGGTGCGCCCCGTCGCCAGGCTTGTCGCGGACGAATGGGCGACGTAGGAGAGTTCGCGCGCAGCGTCCGCGACGCGCTGCCTGGTCGCTGTCGACACGTACCCACGGCCGCTCAGGGCGCGGCTCGCGGTGGCCTTCGACACGCCAGCACGTGACGCGACGTCCGCGATCGTGCTCATCGGTCCTCCTCGACCTGATCACGCGGCTGCGTGGACCCGGCGCAGGGTGCGCGCCGCGTCACAGCGTAGCCGCCGGCACGCGAAAAAGGAACCGGTTCCAGGCGTTCGGCGAGGGAGCGCTCCCATGTGTGTGATGCGAGCACCGCGAATGGTTGCGAGCTTGTGACCCTAGCGTGTTGTGCGGTGATGCTGATCGCCAGTAGGTTGGCCTGGAATCGGTTCCCTAACGATGCCCCGGGGTGGCGTCGCACCAGTCGGGAACCTGTACTCGAAGAGGAGAATTCACATGACTCTGTCACAGCGTTCCCGGCGTTACGCGCCGCTCGCCCTGCTGGGGGTCGCGGGCATCGCGCTCGCCGGATGCGGGGCTCCCGGTGGAGCACCGAGCACCGGCGGAGGAGACGGAGGCGACGCCACCGTCACGATCTACGGCACGATCGTCGACGATGAGGCGAAGCTCCTCCAGGAGTCCTGGAAGGACTGGGCCGACGAGAACGGCATCACGATCAAGTACGAGGGCAGCCAGGACTTCGAGACGCAGCTCGGCACCCGCGCACAGGGCGGCAACCCGCCGGACATCGCGATCTTCCCGCAGCCGGGCCTGTTCGCCGACTTCGCCAACCGCGACTACCTGAAGCCCGCTCCGGAAGCGGTCGAGAAGAACGCCAACGAGTACTGGACCGAGGACTGGGTCAACTACGGCACGGTCGACGGCACCTTCTACGGCGCTCCGCTCATGGCCAACGTCAAGGGGTGGATCTGGTACTCGCCTGCGAAGTTCAAGGAATGGGGCGTCGAGGTTCCGACCACGCTCGATGAGATGAGCGCCCTCACCGACAAGATCCAGGCTGCGACGGGCACGCCCGCCTGGTGCGCCGGCTTCGAGTCGGGCACCGCGACCGGATGGCCGGGAACGGACTGGGTCGAGGACTACGTGCTGCGTCAGTCCGGTCCGGAGGTCTACGACCAGTGGGTCACCAACGAGGTCAAGTTCACCGACCCGCAGATCAAGCAGGCGTTCGACTCGGTCGGCGAGGTCCTGCTGAACCCGGCCAACGTCAACGCCGGCTTCGGTGACGTCCGCTCGATCAACTCCACCGCGTTCGGTGACGTCGCTCCCAAGCTCGCCGCCGGCGAGTGCGCGCTGACGCACCAGGCCTCGTTCCTCTCGGGCTTCTTCCCCGACGGCACGACGGTCGCGGAGGACGGCGACGTCTGGGCGTTCATGCTCCCGGGTGAGAGCGCCGACGACAAGGCCGTGACCGGTGCCGGTGAGATCGTCGGAGCGTTCACCGACTCCGAGGCCACCCAGAAGGTGCTCGAGTACCTCTCGAGCCCTGAGTGGGCGAACAGCCGCGTCAGCCTCGGCGGCGTGACCTCGGCCAACAACGGCCTCGACCCGGCGAACGCGAAGGACCCGATCCTGCAGGAGACCATCAAGATCCTTCAGGACCCGGACACCACCTTCCGCTTCGACGCGTCCGACCTGATGCCGGGTGCCGTCGGCGCCGGCACGTTCTGGAAGGGCATCGTGGCCTGGGTCAACGGCACGCCGACGGACGACGTCCTCACGCAGATCCAGACGGGCTGGCCCGCCAGCTGATAGACGAGGAGGGCTGCCCTCTGGGAGGCAGCCCTCCTCATCTCTCGACGCCGCACGCCGATGCGCGGTCGTCGTTACGCTCCGCGTGATGAAGGGGAATCCGTGAACGCGACTATTTTCTTCCAGTGGATCGGCTCGCTCCCGCCGATCCTGCAGGCGG
>NZ_LSJW01000018.1:0-225 GCF_001557335.1 Microbacterium sp. CCH5-D1 | reverse complement strand
GCGTCGATCTGCTCATCAGCACTGACGACGGTCTCGAATGGACCCGCGGCGCAACACTTGCCGCGGCAGACCTCGCCGCCACCGGCGACGGTCTCTACGCCGCCGCGGAAGAAGGACTGCTCCTCAGCACCGACAACGGCGCCACCTTCACCCCCGTCGCCGACGCCCCGCTGCTCTACACACTCGACGCCAAACCCAATGGCTCGCTCGCAGGAGTCGGAACCG
>NZ_LSJW01000177.1:0-625 GCF_001557335.1 Microbacterium sp. CCH5-D1 | reverse complement strand
TGGGCCGCCCCCTTCATTCGGTCCGGTCGCTGTGCGAGTCGTCGGTTTCCAGTTGATGGGTGCATTGCCGAGCGTAGTCGACCGGTGCGAGGTATCCGAGCGATGAGTGCCGGCGGTCATGGTTGTACTCGGTCTTCCAGTCGCCGATCACGACCTGGGCGTGCAGCAGCGAGTAGAAGCTGTTGATGTTCAGGCACTCGTCGCGGAGCCTGCTGTTGAACGACTCGACGTACCCGTTGTGCCAGGGCGAGCCGGGCGGAATGTAGGACAGGCCGGTGCGGGTGCCGGCCCAGTCGGCCATCGCGTCGCTGATGAACTCCGGGCCGTTGTCTGATCTGAGCACCGCGGGCGCGCCGCGGACGGCGACGAGGTCCTCGAGGTGGGCAGTGAGTCGGTCCGCGGTGATCGACCGCTCGACAAGCCCTCCGATGCACTCACGGGTGTGTTCGTCGACGATGGAGCAGATCTTGATCGGGCGGCCCTGCTCGTCGGCATCGAACTGGAAGTCCACCGCCCACACGAGATTCGGTGCGACCGCTGCCGGGGCGTCGACGGTCGAGGATCCGACGCGTTTGCGCCGCCGCCGCTGGGGGACACGGAGGCCTTCCTCGCGCCAGAGCCGCTG
>NZ_LSJW01000176.1:0-779 GCF_001557335.1 Microbacterium sp. CCH5-D1 | reverse complement strand
GGCGATGACCGCCCCCACGCGCGAGGAGATCCCGCGCGTGGGGGCGGTCATCGCCCGCCTGGCCTTCGAGCACTTCTCGGTGGTCCTCGGCGATGGCGACAGCGGCCACCTCGCCTCCCTCGTGCTGACGCGCATCGTCGCGCCGGGGGAGGCGACGACACGCGAGGTCGCCCGCAGCGGCGTCGACCCGATGGTCGAGGCCGCCGTCCGTGCGGAGATCACGCGTGCGGCCGAGGACTTCGAGGTCGACCTCGTCGATGAGACCTTCGTCCTGCGTCTCGCCCTGCACGTGCAGAATCTGCTGCGGCGGGCGGAGGAGAGCGCCCTCACGCGGAACCCGCTCACCCGGTCGTTGAAGGCGACGTACCCGATGATCTTCGAGGTGGCCGTGTCGATCGCGAGCGGCCTGCACGACCGCGTCGGCACGCCGATCCACGACGACGAGATCGCCTACATCGCCATGCACGTGGGCGGCCGTCTCGAACGCAGCCGCAAGGCGGAATCCATCCTCACCGCCACGATCGTGTGCCCGGGGTATCACGAGCTGCACGAACTGCTCCGCTCCAGCGTCGACCGTTCCCTCGGGACGGCCATCGAGGTCACCACCGTCGTCACCAATGTCGATCCGGACTGGTCGTCGTTCGATACCGATCTGGTGCTCAGCACCATCGAACCGGGATCCTCCGGCGACCGCTTCGTACGCATCCAGCCGTTCCTGACCGATGCCGACGTCGACCGCATCCAGCAGGCGGCGGCGCGGGTGCGGCGGGGACGGCGTC
>NZ_LSJW01000175.1:0-41306 GCF_001557335.1 Microbacterium sp. CCH5-D1 | reverse complement strand
CCGCCGCTACCTCGAGCATCTCGCCGCGTCCGGCAGTGCGACGCGCTCCCTCGACTACTCGACCAAGGGCCGCCCGAGCACCCGGTATCGCGCCGCCGTCTGACTCTCAGACGTACGCGACTCCCCTGGGACGCAGTGCCATTGTGTGCGACACTGGATCGCATCCGACGACGTCGTCAGCCTGCCCGGATCGAAGGAGATCTCATGGTTCGCAGTACCTATCCCGATGTGGAGATCCCCGAGGTCTCCATCCACCAGTTCCTCTTCGGCGACCTCACCGACGCCGAACTCGACACCGTCGCGCTCGTCGACGGCGTGAGCGGCGCGACCACGACCTATCGTCAACTCGTCGGGCAGATCGATCTGTTCGCCGGCGCTCTCGCGGCGCGTGGGGTGGGAGTCGGCACGACGGTCGGGGTGCTCTGCCCCAACGTCCCCGCCTTCGCGACCGTGTTCCACGGCATCCTCCGCGCGGGGGCGACGGCCACCACGATCAACTCCCTCTACACGGCGGAGGAGATCGCGAATCAGCTCACAGATGCCGGCGCGACCTGGCTCGTGACGGTCTCCCCGCTCCTCCCCGGAGCTCAGGCCGCTGCCGAGAAGCTCGGCTTCGATGCCGATCATGTGATCGTGCTCGACGGCGCGGACGGACACCCATCGCTCGCTGCGCTCCTCGGCGAAGGGCACCCGGCACCGGCTGTGTCCTTCGACCGGTCCACCCACCTCGCCGTGCTCCCCTACTCCTCGGGAACGACCGGACGCCCGAAGGGCGTGATGCTCACGCACCGCAACCTGGTCGCGAACGTGTCGCAGTGCGGCCCGGTGCTCGGCGTCGATGCGAGCGACCGGGTGCTCGCCGTCCTGCCCTTCTTCCACATCTACGGCATGACGGTGCTGCTGAACTTCGCGCTGCGACAGCGCGCCGGACTCGTCACGATGCCGAAGTTCGACCTTCCCGAGTTCCTGCGCATCATCGCCGAGCACCGCACCACGTGGGTGTTCGTCGCTCCCCCGATCGCGGTCGCCCTTGCGAAGCACCCGATCATCGACCAGTACGACCTCTCCTCTGTGAAGGTCGTCTTCTCCGGCGCCGCCCCTCTCGACGGAGCGCTGGCCTCGGCGGTGGCCAACCGGCTGGGCTGCATCGTCACCCAGGGCTACGGCATGACCGAGACCAGTCCCGCGGTGAACCTCACCTCCGAGACACGCACCGACATCGACCGCTCGAGCATCGGTCCCCTCGTTCCGAACACGGAAGCACGCCTCGTCGACCCCGAGTCGGGCGAGGACGTCACGGTGCCCGAGTCGGGAACGAGCGAGCCCGGTGAGCTGTGGGTGCGCGGCCCCCAGGTGATGGTCGGGTACCTCAATCGCCCGGATGCCACGGCGGAGATGCTCGACGCCGATGGTTGGTTGCACACCGGCGATGTGGCGACTGTCACGCACGACGGCATCTACCGGATCGTCGACCGGCTCAAGGAGCTCATCAAGTACAAGGGCTATCAGGTGGCACCCGCCGTGCTGGAAGCCGTGCTGCTCGAGCACCCCGCCATCGCCGATGCGGCCGTCATCGGTGCCTTCGATGAAGACGGGCAGGAGGTGCCGAAGGCGTTCGTCGTCCGTCAGCCGAGCGCCGACCTCGATGCAGAATCGGTCATGGCGCACGTGGCCGCACACGTGGCACCGCACGAGAAAGTCCGGCAAGTGGAGTTCATCGATGTGATCCCCAAATCGAGCTCGGGGAAGATCCTGCGCAAGGATCTGCGCGCGCGCTGACGACGTCGCCCGGAACACGAAGAAGCCCGCCACCCCGAAAGGGCGGCGGGCTTCTTCGTGAGCGAGTGCTTACTCGGACTTCTTCTCGACAGCGTCCTCGGCAGCAGCCTCAGCGGCTTCGCCTTCGGCCTGCGACTCGGCGCCGGCCTCGACGGTCTCGTCGGCGGGAGCCTCCTCAGCGGGAGCCTCCTCGACGACCTCAGCCGGCTTCTCGGCCTTCGGAGCAGCAGCCTTCTTGGTCGACTTCGCCTTCGGGGTGACGGGCTCGAGGACGAGCTCGATCACGGCCATCGGAGCGTTGTCGCCCTTGCGGTTGCCGACCTTCGTGATGCGGGTGTAGCCACCCTCACGGTCCGCGACGAGCGGCGCGATCTCGGAGAACAGGACGTGCACGACTTCCTTGTCACCGATGACCGAGAGCACGCGACGACGCGCGTGCAGGTCGCCACGCTTGGCGAACGTGATCAGTCGCTCGGCGAGCGGACGAAGGCGCTTCGCCTTGGTCTCGGTCGTCTTGATCGACTTGTGGGTGTAGAGCGCCGCCGCGAGGTTGGCAAGCATCAGGCGCTCGTGGGCGGGGCCGCCTCCGAGGCGGGGACCCTTAGTGGGCTTGGGCATAATCGTCTAACTCCTGGTCAGAAAGGTCGGGTATCAGAAGGACTCGTCTTCGCTGCCGCCGTAGAAGTGGGCGCCGTCGAAACCGGGCACCGAATCCTTGAGCGACAGACCGAGCGAGATGAGCTTGTCGCGCACCTCGTCGACCGACTTCTGGCCGAAATTGCGGATGTTCATGAGCTGCGTCTCCGACAGGGCGACGAGCTCGGAAACGGTGTTGATGCCCTCACGCTTCAGGCAGTTGTACGAGCGGACCGACAGGTCGAGGTCCTCGATCGGCATCGACAGCTCGCTGGAGTTCACTGCCTCCACCGGCGCCGGGCCGATCTCGATGCCCTCGGCCTCGACGTTCAGCTCGCGGGCGAGACCGAACAGCTCGGTGAGCGTCTTCGCAGCCGAAGCGACGGCGTCGCGGGGGCTGATCGCCGACTTGGTCTCGACATCCAGGACGAGCTTGTCGAAGTCGGTGCGCTCCCCGGCACGGGTCGCGTCGACGCGGTAGCTGACCTTGAGGACCGGCGAGTAGATCGAGTCGATCGGGATCTGACCGGCCTCGGCGTACTCGTTGCGGTTCTGCGTCGCCGAGACGTAGCCACGGCCACGCTCGATGGTGAGCTCGAGCTCGAACTTCGCGGTGTCGTTCAACGTCGCGATGACGAGCTCGGGGTTCTGCACCTCGACACCGGCCGGAGCCGAGATGTCAGCGGCGGTGACTTCGCCCGCACCGGTCTTGCGCAGGTACGCGGTGATGGGCTCATCGCGCTCCGACGAGACGACGAGCTGCTTGATGTTGAGGATGATCTCGGTGACATCCTCCTTCACGCCGGGGATGGTGCTGAACTCGTGCAGCACGCCGTCGATGCGAACGCTGGTGACAGCAGCACCGGGGATCGACGACAGCAGGCTGCGGCGCAGCGCGTTGCCGATCGTGTAACCGAAGCCGGGCTCCAGAGGCTCGATGATGAACCGGCTACGGTTCTCGACGATCTTTTCCTCGGTCAGTGTGGGACGCTGTGCAATAAGCACTCTGTGTTCCTTTCGATCACATGCCCGCTATATGACATGTGGTGGGGTGAGGTTTTGAGTTGTGGAAGTCGATGCCCGCACGCGGGCGTCGAGCCGCTCAGACCGCGAAGGGACCGAGCGGCTCGACACGCGAATCAGACGCGGCGACGCTTCGGCGGACGGCAGCCGTTGTGTGCCTGCGGGGTGACGTCCTGGATCGAGCCGACCTCGAGGCCTGCGGCCTGGAGCGAGCGGATCGCGGTCTCGCGGCCGGAGCCCGGACCCTTCACGAGGACGTCGACCTTCTTGACGCCGTGCTCCGCAGCCTGACGGGCAGCGGACTCGGCAGCCATGCCGGCGGCGTACGGGGTCGACTTGCGGGAGCCCTTGAAGCCCACGCCACCCGACGATGCCCAGGCGATGACGGCGCCGGACGGGTCGGTGATCGAGACGATCGTGTTGTTGAACGTCGACTTGATGTGGGCCTGGCCCAGCGCGATGTTCTTCTTTTCCTTGCGGCGCGGCTTGCGCGCGGCGGCCTTGGGTGCAGCCATGAAAGTGTTCTCCTAGTCCCTGGGGCCGCGCTTAGCGGGCCTTCTTCTTGCCTGCGACGGTGCGCTTCGGGCCCTTGCGGGTACGGGCGTTGGTCTTGGTGCGCTGACCACGGACCGGGAGACCACGACGGTGGCGGATGCCCTCGTAGGAGCCGATCTCGACCTTGCGGCGGATGTCTGCTGCAACCTCGCGGCGCAGGTCACCCTCCACCTTGTAGTTGCCTTCGATGTGGTCGCGGAGGGCGATCAGCTGGTCGTCGCTGAGGTCCTTCACGCGGATGCTCTCGTCGATGTCCGTCGCCTTGAGGATCTCGACCGAGCGGGTACGGCCGACGCCGTAGATGTAGGTAAGGGCGATCACCACGCGCTTGTCGCGCGGGATGTCAACGCCGGCAAGACGTGCCATGCGGTTCTCCTGGGTGTTGTGGAGGTGTGGAACAGGATCGGTGCCCGGGCCTCCGCCCCGAGGTGTCCCCCGCATGCGCGGGTTCTGATCCTGCCGTTGTGTATTCAGTTGTGAGATGTGCGTGAGCGATACCGCACAGCGCGGGCCCGTCGATCAGACCGGCGGGCCCGCCAGGGACTCAGCCCTGGCGCTGCTTGTGACGCGGGTTGCTCTTGCAGATCACCATGACGCGGCCGTGACGGCGGATCACCTTGCAGTGATCGCAGATGGGCTTGACGCTGGGGTTGACCTTCATGATGTTTCCTGTTCGCTGTCTTCGTACCGCCCCCGGCAGGGGCAGGCCGTTACTTCTCGACCGATCAGCGGTAGCGGTAGACGATACGGCCGCGGGTGAGGTCGTAGGGGCTGAGCTCCACGACCACGCGGTCCTCGGGGATGATGCGGATGTAGTTCTGCCGCATCTTGCCGGAGATCGTTGCAAGGACCTTGTGTCCGTTGCTGAGCTCAACGCGGAACATCGCGTTGGGCAGAGCCTCGGAGATCACGCCCTCGATCTCGATGACACCGTCTTTCTTAGCCATAGCCTCGCTGACGCTTCTGCAGATCGGTCGATCTGCGGTGGGTGATGGGATTGCGGTACTGCGCCGACGGACACGCCGAATCAAGGCACAAAGCACCAAAGATCTATGTTAGACGCTCCGGAGCCATCCGGCAACTCGACCGCGCGCGGCGGACGAGCAGCGGGCTCAGCTGATCAGGTCGGTGAACTTCTTGAGGTCGGCCTGGTCCTGCAGGTTGAGGCGCGTTCCGTTGATCTCGACCGTCGGCGTTCCCGCGATCTCGTGCGACTTCGCCTGGGCTGCCCCGAACTTGCGGTACGTCTCATCGGTGATGCACGACACGGCGTCGTCTGCGCCGACCTGCGTCGCGAAGCCCGCGAGCTGGTCGTTGGTGAGACCCGAGGTGTTCTCCGCGGGCTGGTTCTCGAACAGCGTCTTGGCGAAGTCGAGGTACAGCTCCGGGTTCGACTCGGCGACGCACACCGCGGCACCGGCCGAGCGCGACGAGTACTCGGTCCCCTGCGAGAACCGGTCGAGGATCGCGATGGGGTGGTACTCGAGGGTGATACGACCGTCGGCGGCCGCAGCCTCCAGCTGTCCACCGAACTGGTCCTCGAAGGTCTTGCAGACCGGGCACTGGAAATCGACGAACACCGCGATCGTGTCTTCGCCGTCCCCGAACGAGATCGCCCCGGTCTCGGAGTTGAACGTGTCGTTGGCCTTGGGCGTCGCACCGGGCGCGGTGGCCTGGTTGTTGAGGAACACCACGAGACCGCCGATCGCCACCAGCACCACGACGACGGCGATCGAGACGCCGATCGCGAACCAGTTGGTGTTGCTCTTCGCCGCTGCCATTACTTTCCGATCTCTCGAGGCTCTACCCCGAACGGGGCGAGTCCGGCTCTTCCTCCATCGGGCGCGGTGAGCACCCAGATACCCCCATCATGCAGGGCGACGCTATGTTCCCAATGGGAGCCGTCCGTACCGTCCACCGTCGTGACGGTCCAGTCGTCCTCCTCGATGAAGGTCGCATCTCCGCCGGCGGTGACCATGGGCTCGATCGCGAGCACCAGACCGGGCTTCACGTCTTCGCCACGATCGGGCGTGCGGTAGTTGAAGACGCTGGGGGCCTCGTGCATCTTGCGCCCGATGCCGTGACCCACGTACTCGCGCAGGATGCCGTAGGGCTCGCCCGAGACCGCTGAGGGCCCCTGAGCCTCGATGTAGTCCTGGATGGCCGCGCCGATCTCGTCGATGGACGAGACCGAGGCCATGGCGGCGATCCCGGCCCACATCGACCCCTCGGTGACGCGGGAGAGCTCTTCGCGCTGGGCGACGAGCTCCGGGCGCTCCGGGTCGGGCACGACGACCGTGATGGCGCTGTCGCCGTTCCACCCGCGGAACTGCGCACCGCAGTCGACCGACACGATGTCTCCCGGCTGGAGCACCCGCTCCCCCGGGATCCCGTGCACGACCTGCTCGTTCACCGAGATGCAGGTCGTGTGGTGGTAGCCGCGCACCAGCTGGAAATTCGACTCGGCGCCGCGGGCGAGGATGGTGCGGTTCGCCACGGTGTCGAGTTCGAGGGTGGTGACCCCGGCCTTGATCAGCGGGCGGACGGCGTCCAGTGCCGCTGCCGTGATCAGCCCGGGCTCCACCATGGCCCGCAACTGAGCCGGGGTCTTGTAGATCGACCGGCGGAACATCTCAGGAGGTGGAGACCGCGGGACGCAGGCCGCGCGCGGCCAGAGCCTGTGCGATGCGCTCGGTGATCTCGTCGAGCGAGCCGACGCCGTCGATGCGGTCGACGATGCCCTTGGCGCCGTAGACCTCAAGGATCGGGGCGGTCTCGTTCTCGTAGATGTCGAGACGGTGACCGATGGCCTCGGGGGTGTCGTCGGAGCGTCCCTGCTCGGTCGCACGGAGCGTCAGACGCTCCAGGCTCTCCTCGCGGGGCACGTCGAGGAGGATGACGGCGTCGAGAGCCTCACCCCGTTCGGAGAGGAACGACTCGAGGTGGTCGACCTGTGCGGTGTTGCGCGGGTAGCCGTCGAGGAGGAAACCCTGCGCTGCGTCCTCCTGCGACAGACGGTCGCGCACGATCTCGCTGGTCAGCTCATCCGGAACGAGGTCACCCTTGTCGAGGATCGCCGTGACCTGCTGGCCGAGCGGCGTTCCCTCCTTGATGTTCGCGCGGAAGATGTCGCCGGTCGACACGACCGGGATGCCGTAGGACTCGGCGATCCGCACGCCCTGCGTGCCTTTGCCCGAGCCCTGCGGGCCGACGATGAGAAGACGTGCGGAAGCTGTCATCGGAGGAGCCCTTCGTAGTGTCGCTGCTGCAGCTGCGCATCGATCTGCTTGACCGTCTCGAGACCCACACCGACGATGATGAGGATCGAGGCGCCGCCGAACGGGAAGTTCTGGTTGGCGCCGACGGTGGCCAGGGCGATGAGCGGGATGAGCGCGATCAGACCGAGGTAGAGGGAGCCGGGGAGCGTGATGCGGGTGAGCACGTAGTCGAGGTACTCGGCCGTCGGACGCCCCGCACGGATGCCGGGGATGAACCCGCCGTACTTCTTCATGTTGTCGGCGACCTCGACCGGGTTGAAGGTGATCGCCACGTAGAAGTAGGTAAACCCGATGATCAGCAGGAAGTACGCCGCCATGTACACGGGGCTGTTGCCGGTCGTGAAGTTCGTCGTGATCCAGGTCACCCAGGCCGCCGGAGTAGATCCGTCCTGCGGGGTGTTGAACTGCGCGATGAGGGCCGGGATGTACAGCAGCGACGAGGCGAAGATCACGGGGATCACACCCGCCATGTTCACCTTGATCGGGATGTAGGTGTTCGTGCCGCCGTAGGTGCGTCGACCGACCATGCGCTTGGCGTACTGCACGGGGATCCGTCGCTGGGATTGCTCGACGAACACGACGAGCCCCATCACGATGATCCCGACCAGCAGCACAAGCAGGAAGACCTCGAAGCCCTTGGTCTGCCAGATCAGACCCATGGCGCCGGGGAACGTCGCGGCGATCGAGGTGAAGATGAGCAGCGACATGCCGTTGCCGATGCCCCGCTCGGTGACGAGCTCTGCGAACCACATGATCAGACCGGTACCGGCCGTCATCGCCATGATGATGAGCAGCTGCGCCCACCACACGTCGTTCGTCAGAAGCTGCTGGCAGGCCGCGAGGTCGGTGGTTCCGAAGAGCTGGCCGCTGCGCGCCACCGTGACGAGGGTCGTCGACTGCAGCAGCGCGAGGGCGATCGTGAGGTAACGCGTGTACTGCGTCAGACGGGCCTGACCGGCCTGTCCTTCCTTGTGCAGCGCCTCGAAGTGCGGGATGACCACGCGCAGGAGCTGCGTGATGATCGTCGCGGTGATGTACGGCATGACACCGAGCGCGAAGATCGACAGCTGCAGCAGTGCACCACCGGAGAACAGGTTGACCAGCCCGAGCAGCCCATCGGTGCCGGCGTTGGCGGCGAGGCACTCCTCGACGTTCGGGAAGTCCACGAACGGAGCCGGGACGTTGGAGCCGAGTCGGTAGATCGCGACGATGGCGAGAGTGAAACCGATCTTCCGCCGCAGGTCTGGGGTGCGGAAGATCCGCGCGATGGCGCTAAACAAGGACGTTCCTCCTGAAAAGGTTGCCGATTCCCGAAGGACGGCTGAAAGACCAGGGTAACGCAAACCGGGCTTCCCGGAATTCGCCACCGATACCAGGCCCGCCGGATGCGGCCCCAGAGCAAGGTCTCGGAGTGTGAAACCACAAGAGGGGCCGGAGAATCTCCGGCCCCTCTTGCTGTGCGGTTACTTGACGGATCCGCCAGCCGCGACGATCTTCTGCTCGGCAGAACCCGAGACCTTGTCGACCGAAACGGTGAGCTTCACGGCGATGTCGCCGTTTCCGAGAACCTTGACCTTCTCGTTCTTGCGAACGGCACCCTTGGCGACCAGGTCGCCGACGGTGACGTCGCCACCCTTCGGGTACAGCTCCGCGAGCTTCTCCAGGTTCACGACCTGGTACTCCACGCGGAACGGGTTCTTGAACCCGCGCAGCTTCGGGGTGCGCATGTGCAGCGGCATCTGCCCACCCTCGAAGCCGACGCGAACGGTGTTGCGCGCCTTGGTGCCCTTGGTTCCACGACCAGCGGTCTTACCCTTGGAACCCTCACCACGGCCGACGCGAGTCTTGGCGGTGTTGGATCCGGGGACCGGACGCAGGTGGTGCACCTTCAGCACGCCGGGGCGGGATGCCGGAGCATCCTTCGCCGGCGTCGCCTTCTTGGCGGCAGGCTTCTTGGCAGCGCCCTCAGCCTTCGCGTCGGCGGCAGCGGTCTTGGCCGGAGCCTTCTTCGCAGCCGGCTTCTTCTCGGCGGCAGCCTTGGGAGCCGCAGCCTTCTTCGGGGCCTTCTCAGCCTCGACGGCCTCGTTCTTCTCGGCCATTAGTCGATCTCCTCAACCTTGACGAGGTGGGCGACGGTCTTGACGTAACCACGCGTCTGCGCGTCGTCGGGGCGGACGGTGGTGTCACCGATCCGCTTCAGACCGAGGCTGCGCAGCGTGTCGCGCTGGTTCTGCTTCTCGCTCACCTTGGACTTGATCTGCGTGACCTTCAGTCGCGCGGCCATCAGGCACCTACCTTCTGTGCGGCGATGGCGTCTGCCTCGGCGCGCACGAGACGCGCAGGGGCAACCTGGTCGAACTCGAGGCCACGACGTGCGGCGACCGCACGAGGCTCCTCGAGCTGCTTCAGGGCGGTGACCGTCGCGTGCACGATGTTGATCGTGTTCGACGAGCCGAGCGACTTCGACAGCACGTCGTGGATACCGGCGCACTCGAGCACGGCGCGGACCGGACCACCGGCGATGACACCGGTACCGGCGGCAGCCGGGCGGAGCAGGACCACACCGGCGGCCGCCTCACCCTGCACGGGGTGCGGGATGGTGCTGCCGACGCGCGGAACGCGGAAGAAGTTGCGCTTGGCCTCTTCGACACCCTTCGAGATCGCCAGAGGGACCTCGCGGGCCTTGCCGTAGCCGACACCGACCAGACCGTTGCCGTCACCGACGACCACGAGGGCGGTGAAGCTGAAGCGACGACCACCCTTCACGACCTTCGAGACGCGGTTGATGGTGACGACGCGCTCCAGGAACTGGTTGTCGCCGCGGTCACGGGAGTTGCGGTCACGACCGCCACCCTGGTTGCGGTCGCCACGGCCGCCGCGGCGGCCGTCACGCGAGTCGCGAGCCGGCTCGGCCTGCGTGGTGCCGGCAGCCGTCTCGGAAGTGGCAGCAGCCGCTTCGGTCACTTCGTTCTCCTTGTTGTCACTCACAGTGCCAGACCCCCCTCGCGGGCGCCGTCGGCGATGGCGGCGACACGACCGGCGTAGCGGTTGCCGCCACGGTCGAACACTGCCTCGGAAACGCCGGCAGCCTTCGCACGCTCGGCGAGGAGCTCGCCGACCTTGCGGGCCTTGGCGGTCTTGTCACCCTCGAGCGAGCGCAGGTCGGTCTCGAGCGTCGAAGCCGACGCAACGGTGTGACCCTTGCTGTCGTCGACCAGCTGCACGAAGACGTGGCGGGCCGAGCGGTTGACGACGAGACGCGGACGCGCCTCGGTGCCGACGACCTTCTTGCGAAGGCGGGCGTGACGACGCGCGCGGGCGTCAGACTTTGACTTGAGAGCCATGGTTACTTACCACTCTTTCCGGCCTTGCGACGCACGTTCTCGCCGGCGTAGCGCACACCCTTGCCCTTGTACGGCTCGGGCTTGCGGATCTTGCGGATGTTGGCAGCTGCCTCGCCGACAGCCTGCTTGTCGATCCCGCTGACGGTGAGCTTCGTGGTGCCCTCGACCGTGAGCGTGATGCCGGCGGGCGGGTCGATCAGGACCGGGTGCGAGAAGCCGAGGGCGAACTCGACCGAGCTGCCCTTCTGCTGCACGCGGTAACCGGTACCGACGACCTCGAGACCCTTGGTGTAGCCCTGGGTCACGCCGATGATGTTGTTGTTGATGAGCGTGCGGGTCAGGCCGTGAAGCGACCGCGACTCGCGCTCGTCGTCGGGACGGGAGACCAGAACCTGGTTCTCCTCGACCGCGACCTCGATGGGGCTGGCCACCGTGAGGGTGAGCTCACCCTTGGGGCCCTTCACCGCGACCTCACGGCCGTCGACCGAAACGGTCACGCCCGCAGGAACGTCGATGGGAAGTCGTCCAATACGCGACATTTCGAATTACCACACGTAGGCGAGAACTTCTCCGCCCACGCCCTTCTGCTCTGCCTGACGGTCGGTGAGAAGACCGGAGGAGGTGGACAGGATCGCCACGCCAAGGCCGCCGAGGACCGTGGGGAGCTCGGTCGACTTCGCGTAAACGCGGAGACCGGGCTTCGAGACGCGCTTGATGCCAGCGATGGAGCGCTCACGGTTGGGACCGTACTTCAGCGTCAGCGTGAGGTTCTGTCCGACGCGGGCGTCAGAGGTCTCCCAGCCGGCGATGTAGCCCTCCTGCTGGAGGATCTGAGCGATGTGCGTCTTGAGCTTGCTCGACGGCAGGGTCACGGAATCGTGGTGCGCCGAGTTCGCGTTGCGCAGACGGGTCAGCAGATCTGCGACCGGGTCTGTCATTGTCATTGTTGTTTTCCTTTGTTCATGAGGTTCCGGCTGCCGTTACACGACAGACGGCCTGCGATGACACGCAATCTTCAATTGTACGTGCACATCGACGGGCTCAGTGACACGAGACCACTGAGCCCGTCGAGGGTGTTACGCCTGTGCGTCTTCCGAGCGGAACGGGAAGCCGAGGTGGCGGAGCAGTGCCCGGCCCTCGTCATCCGTCTTCGCGGTGGTGACGACGGTGATGTCGAAACCGCGAACCCGGTCGATCTTGTCCTGATCGATCTCGTGGAACACGCTCTGCTCCTGGAGACCGAAGGTGTAGTTGCCGTTGCCGTCGAACTGCTTGCCCGAGAGACCGCGGAAGTCGCGGATACGGGGCAGTGCGAGCGAGACGAGGCGATCCACGAACTCCCACGCGCGGTCACCACGGAGGGTGACGTGCGCGCCGATGGCCTGTCCCTCGCGCAGCTTGAACTGCGCGATGGACTTGCGAGCCTTCGTGACGATCGGCTTCTGGCCGGTGATCTTGGTGAGATCGTCGACCGCGCCATCGATCACCTTGCTGTCGCGAGCTGCCTCGCCGACACCGGTGTTCACGACGACCTTGACCAGTCCGGGGATCTGCATGACGTTCGCGTAGCCGAACTCTTCCTGCAGAGCCTTCTTGATCTCGGTGTTGTACTTCTGCTTCAGGCGCGGCTGGATCTTGCCAGCCGGCGCGGCAGTGTCGGTGCTCATCAGAGGTCCTTACCGCTCTTCTTCGCGTAGCGCACACGGACGGTGCGCTTCACGCCGTCCTTCGTCTGCTCCTCGACCCGGTGGCCGACCTTGGTCGGCTTCTTGGTCGAGGGGTCGACGAGTGCGACGTTCGAGATGTGGATGGAGGCTTCGACGGTCTCGATGCCTCCGGTCTTGGTGCCACGCTGCGTCTGGCCGACGCGCGTGTGCTTGGTGACGTAGTTCACGCCTTCGACGATCACGCGGTTCTTGTCGGCGAGGACATCCAGGACCTTGCCCTGCTTGCCACGGTCGCCGCCACGCTCCTGCGTGGCACCGGTGATGACCTGAACCAGGTCACCCTTCTTGATCTTCGCCATGATTAGATGACCTCCGGCGCCAGCGAGACGATTTTCATGAACTTCTTGTCGCGAAGCTCACGACCGACCGGCCCGAAGATACGGGTGCCGCGGGGCTCCCCGTCGTTCTTCAGGATCACTGCGGCGTTCTCGTCGAACTTGATGTAGGAGCCGTCCGGACGACGGACCTCCTTCTTGGTGCGGACGATGACCGCCTTGACGACGTCGCCCTTCTTGACGTTTCCACCGGGGATCGCGTCCTTGACGGTCGCGACGATGGTGTCGCCGAGGCCCGCGTAACGGCGCTTCGAGCCACCGAGAACGCGGATGGTGAGCAGCTCCTTGGCGCCGGTGTTGTCGGCGACCTTGAGTCGGGATTCCTGCTGGATCACTTGGCCTTCTCCAGAATCTCCACCAGACGCCAGCGCTTCGTGGCGCTCAGCGGGCGGGTCTCGTTGATCAGGACCAGGTCGCCGATGCCGGCGGAGTTCGCCTCATCGTGCGCCTTGACCTTCGAGGTGCGGCGGATGACCTTGCCGTAAAGCGGGTGCTTCACGCGGTCCTCGACCTCGACCACGATGGTCTTGTCCATCTTGTCGCTGACGACGTAGCCGCGGCGTGCCTTGCGGTAACCGCGGGCAGCGGCGTCGCGGACGTCGTGCTCGGACGACTCGTGTCCTGCGGCCTGCGTCTCCACAGTCGCTTCCTTCTTGGTGGCCATCACTCAGCCTCTTCCTTCACGGCGTCGTCGGCGGAGTCCGCCTTCTTCGCCTTCGACTTGGTCGCCTTCTTCGCCGGAGCCTCGACCGGAGCGGGCGTCGCACGGATGCCCAGCTCGCGTTCGCGGATCACGGTGTAGAGGCGCGCGATGTCGCGCTTGACGGCGCGGATGCGGCCGTGGCTCTCCAGCTGGCCGGTGGCCGACTGGAAACGGAGGTTGAACAGCTCCTCCTTGGCCTTGCGCAGCTCCTCCACGAGGCGCTGGTCTTCGAATGTGTCGAGCTCTGCCGGGGCGAGCTCCTTGGTGCCGATCGCCATTACGCGTCGCCCTCCTCGCGCTTGATGATGCGTGCCTTGAGCGGCAGCTTGTGAATTGCACGGGTCAGAGCTTCGCGAGCGAGCTCCTCGTCGACACCCGCGACCTCGAAGAGGACACGGCCCGGCTTGACGTTGGCGACCCACCACTCGGGGGAACCCTTACCGGAACCCATGCGGGTTTCGGCCGGCTTCTTCGTGAGCGGACGGTCGGGGTAGATGTTGATCCACACCTTTCCACCACGCTTGATGTGACGGGTCATCGCGATACGAGCGGACTCGATCTGACGGTTCGTCACGTAAGCGGGCGTGAGGGCCTGGATACCGTACTCGCCGAAGGAGACCTTCGTGCCGCCGGTGGCCTGACCCGAGCGACCCGGGTGGTGCTGCTTGCGGAACTTGACCTTACGGGGGATGAGCATTATGCCGACGCTCCTTCTGCGACAGGTGCCTCGTTGCGCGGGGCACGGCGGCGGTCGCCACCACGGTCGTCACGACGAGCCTTGGGTGCGTTGGCCTGCTCGCGAGCGAGCTCCTTCGCGGTCAGGTCGCCCTTGTAGATCCAGACCTTCACGCCGATGCGGCCGAAGGTGGTCTTCGCCTCGTAGAAGCCGTAGTCGATGTTCGCGCGCAGCGTGTGCAGCGGCACACGACCCTCACGGTAGAACTCCGAACGGCTCATCTCGGCGCCGCCGAGGCGGCCGGAGACCTGGATGCGGATGCCCTTGGCGCCGGCGCGCTGAGCGCCCTGCAGACCCTTGCGCATCGCACGACGGAACGCCACACGAGCAGAGAGCTGCTCGGCGATGCCCTGTGCGACGAGCTGTGCATCGGCCTCGGGGTTCTTGACCTCGAGGATGTTCAGCTGGATCTGCTTGCCCGAGAGCTTCTCGAGGTCGCCGCGGATGCGCTCGGCCTCGGCTCCACGACGACCGATCACGATGCCCGGACGGGCGGTGTGGATGTCGACGCGGACGCGGTCACGGGTGCGCTCGATCTCGATGTTCGAGACACCGGCGCGGTCGAGCTGCGTCTTGAGCAGGTTACGGATCTTGATGTCTTCGGCGACGTAGTCGGCGTAGCGCTGACCCGGCTTCGTCGAGTCAGAGAACCAACGCGAGACGTGGTCCGTCGTGATGCCGAGACGGAAGCCGTACGGGTTTACCTTCTGTCCCATTACTTGCTCGCCTTCTTGTTGCTGTCGCCCGCGGCGGCCGGAGCCACCTCAGGCGTCGAGAGCACGACCGTGATGTGGCTCGTGCGCTTCTTGATCTGGAAAGCGCGACCCTGTGCACGGGGCTGGAAACGCTTGAGCGTGGTGCCCTCGTCGACGTACGCGTTGGCCACGTACAGGTCCTTCTCGTCGAGGAACTCGCCGTCGCGATCTGCCTTCACCTGCGCGTTGGCCATGGCCGACGCGACGAGCTTGTAGATCGGCTCACTGGCGGACTGCTGAGCGAACTTCAGGATCGCCAGAGCCTCCTGGGCCTGCTTGCCCTTGATGAGCGCGACGACACGACGAGCCTTCTGAGGGGTCACGCGAATGTGCTTCACGCGTGCGATCGATTCGACCATTAGCGGCGCCGCCCCTTCTTGTCGTCCTTCTCGTGGCCGCGGAAGGTGCGGGTGGGCGCGAATTCGCCCAGCTTGTGACCGACCATGGTCTCGGACACGAACACAGGGATGTGCTTGCGTCCGTCGTGGACCGCGATCGTGTGACCCAGCATGGCCGGGATGATCATGGACCGACGGGACCAGGTCTTGATGACGTTCTTGGTGCCGGCTTCGTTCTGCACGACCACCTTGCGAAGCAGGTGATCGTCGACGAAGGGGCCCTTCTTAAGACTGCGAGGCATCTTCTCTTACTCCTACTTACGCTTCTTGCCGGCGTTACGACGACGCACGATGTACTTGTCGCTTTCCTTGTTGGCGTGACGGGTACGACCCTCAGCCTGGCCCCAGGGGGAGACGGGGTGACGACCACCAGAGGTCTTACCCTCACCACCACCGTGCGGGTGGTCGACCGGGTTCATCGCGACACCACGCACGGTCGGGCGGACGCCCTTCCAGCGCATGCGGCCGGCCTTGCCCCAGTTGATGTTCGACTGCTCGGCGTTGCCGACCTCGCCGATGGTCGCGCGGCAGCGCGCATCGACGTTGCGGATCTCGCCCGAGGGCAGACGCAGCTGGGCGTAGGGGCCGTCCTTGGCGACGAGACGGACGGACGCGCCGGCCGAACGTGCCATCTTCGCGCCGCCGCCGGGGCGGAGCTCGATCGCGTGGATCACGGTACCCGTGGGGATGTTCTTCAGCGGGAGGTTGTTACCCGGCTTGATGTCAGCCCCGGCACCCGACTCGACGATGTCGCCCTGCTTCAGCTTCGCCGGAGCGAGGATGTAGCGCTTCTCACCGTCGAAGTAGTGCAGCAGCGCGATGCGCGCGGTGCGGTTGGGGTCGTACTCGATGTGAGCGACCTTGGCGTTGACGCCGTCCTTGTCGTTACGACGGAAGTCGATGACGCGGTACTGGCGCTTGTGGCCACCACCGATGTGACGGGTCGTGATGCGGCCCTGGTTGTTGCGACCACCGGTCTTCGAGAGCGGGCGCAGCAGCGACTTCTCCGGCGTCGATCGAGTGATCTCGGCGAAGTCAGCCACCGACGAGCCGCGACGGCCCGGGGTCGTGGGCTTGTACTTGCGAATAGCCATTATTGTCCTTATCCCCCGGATCAGCCGATTGCCGTGAAGATGTCGATGGTGCCCGACTTCAGGGTGACGATGGCGCGCTTGGTGTCCTTGCGCTTGCCGGTGCCGAAGCGGGTGCGACGAGCCTTGCCGACGCGGTTGAGGGTGTTGACCCCTGCGACCTTGACGCCGAAGATCTTCTCGATGGCGAGCTTGATCTCGGTCTTCGAAGCGCGCGGGTCGACGAGGAAGGTGTACTTGCCTTCATCGATGAGACCGTAGCTCTTCTCGGACACGACCGGCTTCAGGATGATGTCGCGCGGGTCCTTGTTCAGGGCCGTCTGGAGAACAGATGCCTGCTCGCTCATGCGGAGACCTCCTGGTTGGCGCCGGACTTGGAGGCGATGAAGCCCTCGAGCGCGGCCTGGGTGAAGACGATGTCGTCGGAGACGAGCACGTCGTATGCGTTGAGCTGGTCGAACGTCAGCACGTGCAGGTTCGACAGGTTGCGGATGCTCTTCAGCGTCACGTCGTCGTTGCGCTCGATCACGACGAGCACGTTCTTCGACGAGACGACGTTGGTGAGGAAGTTCACCGCGGTCTTGGTCGAAGGCGTGCCGTCGATCCCGAAGGACTCGATGGCGTGGATGCGGTCACCGCGGAAGCGGTCGCTGAGCGCGCCCAGCAGGGCGGCGGCGATCATCTTCTTGGGGGTGCGCTGCGAGTAGTCGCGCGGCTTGGGGCCGTGCACGATGCCACCACCGGTCATGTGCGGCGCGCGGATGGAACCCTGACGGGCGTTACCCGTGCCCTTCTGCTTGAAGGGCTTGCGGCCGGCACCGGAGACCTCGCCACGACGCTTGGTCGAGTGCGTGCCCTGGCGAGCCGCCGCGAGCTGCGCGACGACGACCTGGTGGATGAGCGGGATGTTCGTCTTGGCGTCGAACAGCGCGGCGGGAAGCTCGATCGAGCCTGCCTTCTTGCCGTCTGCCTTGAGGACGTCGAGCGCGAGAGTGGAGTCAGCCATGATCAGGCACCCTTCACTGCGTTGCGGACATAGACGATGCGGCCACGAGCACCGGGGACGGCGCCCTTGACGAGCATGAGTCCCTTCTCGATGTCGATGGAGTGCACCGTGAGGTTGAGGACGGTCACGCGCTCGCCACCCATACGGCCGGCCATGCGCATGCCCTTGAAGACGCGGCTCGGGGTCGACGATGCGCCGATGGAGCCGGGCTTGCGGTGGTTGCGGTGCGAACCGTGCGAAGCCGAGACACCCTTGAAGTTGTGACGCTTCATGACACCGGCGAAGCCCTTGCCCTTGCTCGTGCCGACGACGTCGACGAGCTGGCCGGCCTCGAAGGTGCCGTCGACCGTGAGCTCCTGGCCCAGGTTGTAGTCGCCGGCATCCGCGGTGCGGATCTCGGTGACGTGACGACGCGGCGTGACGCCTGCTGCCTCGAAGTGGGCGGAGAGCGGCTTGTTCACCTTGCGGGGGTCGATCTGGCCGTACGCGATCTGCACGGCGTTGTAGCCGTCCTTCTCGGGCGTGCGGACCTGGGTGACCACGTTGGGTGCCAGCTCGATGACGGTGACGGGAACGAGCTTGCCGCTCTCGTTCCACACCTGGGTCATGCCGAGCTTCGTGCCCAGCATGCCCTTGGAAACCTTGGAGTTGATGTCAGCCATGTCGAACCTCAGAGCTTGATCTCGATGTTGACATCGGCCGGCAGGTCGAGACGCATCAGCGAGTCGACGGCCTTGGGCGTCGGGTCGACGATGTCGATCAGACGCTTGTGGGTGCGCATCTCGAAGTGCTCGCGGCTGTCCTTGTACTTGTGCGGCGACCGGATGACGCACACGACGTTCTTCTCGGTCGGAAGGGGCACGGGGCCGACGACGGTTGCGCCCGCACGGGTCACGGTGTCGACGATCTTGCGTGCGGACGTGTCGATGACCTCGTGGTCATACGACTTCAGGCGAATGCGGATCTTCTGTCCCGCCATTGTCTGCTCTCTCTCTTTAAGCGTCTTACCGTCCGGGACCGGGTGGCCCTGGGGCATTGGACGCACGTCGGCGCTGTTCGCGCCTCGGCACGAGAACGGCTCTTGCGAGTCGATCTGCTGCACCACTGTTCTTCTGTCAGCCGGACGCCGTGAAGCGACCGGATGCCGACCTTCCGCCGCGCACGGCAGAACCCTTCATGTAGAGGGGTGTCGGGGTTGTGTTCTGCTACCCGCGGCCTAGAACCCTGCACCGTCCCGGAGGAGGCACCGTCTATGCACTGCCCTGGCAGTGATCCATCGCGCGCACAGCGGCGACGGAATATCGAACCTGTCTATTCTGCCACGGCTGATTTCACTTGCGCAAACCCGGGCGTGTCGCGCTCCTCCGGCAGTCCCGGTGACGCGTCGGAGACGACTCAGATCCCAGGAGATAGCGGGGCGAGGCATCCCCATGCCTCGCCCCGCTTGGGGAGGGCGTTCAGTGCGAGGGGGCACACCGAACGCGAGTAGCCCGGCGTGAAGGGACGCCGAACTCCTCGACCGAGGGCGCGGCGGAAGACCCGCCGCGCAGGCAGGGAGACGCTCAGGCGCCGTGACGGCGCGCGTCGCACGATGATCCCCAAGATCGCATTTCCCCAGTTTCGTACGCGGAAGTCCGCGTGCTTCGGGAAACCGAACCCCTTCGGCTCCCCGACCGCAAGATCCCCAGGCGGTCTCGACGATCCTACTGGATACATCTGTGGATGCGCCACATCCGACGACATTCCGAAGCCGAAGCCGCTGGACAGGAACAGAAGAGCGGCGACCCACCGGAGTGGATCGCCGCTCAGATGCGGTGCTGAGTGCTACTCGTTGCCGACGGCCTTGTCGGCGCTGTCGCGGATCTCGTCGATCTTGTCTGCGGCGCCGGGAGCGATCTTCTTGGCGAAGTCGGCCACGCCGTCGAGCACCTTGTCGCTGATGTCCTCGGCCTGCTCGCTCTTGACCGCCTCGGCGATCTTGTCCTTGTTCTGCTCGTACAGGTCCTTGCCCTTGTTGACGGCGTCCTCGATACCCATGATTCCCCTTCGGAGGCGGTGTGCGATGTGCGTCTAGTCTGCACGAACCGCCGCGCTATCACCAGATGTCTCGGCGCGTGGCCGGACGTCCGGGGAGGGCCAGAAAGCCGTGACCGCGCCGACGAGGAGAAAGACGGCCCAGAAGTGTCCCGGCGCCTGCAGGAGCGGGTTGAGCGCGTTCGCCGCGAGCACCGCCAGCGCGGCTGCGGCCGTCGTGAACACAGCCGGCCGTGCCTCCACCCGGCGAGTCACGACACGGACCGCAGCCCACGCGACGAGCACCACGCTCGCTGCCAGCAGCAGAGCTCCGACGACGCCGACCTGGAAGAGCAGCATGTTGTACTGCATCTCGAAGTTCCAGGGACGTGCTTCGCTGCGCGCATAACCCGGGATGACCGCACCGATGCCATGGCCGAACACCGGGGATTCCAAGAACCCCGCCCAGAGACGCTCCGTCTGCTCGATCCGCAGATCCTCGTCAGCAGTGCCGCCTCTGCCCGTCAGCAGCGCGAGAACACCCGCGCTCATGCGCTGTCCGGTCGGCGTGATCAGCAGGGCGACGGCGGTCAGCACCGCTGCCCCGCCCACGACAATCAGCGCGTGGACGTGGCGCCGAGTGAACCACGCACGGCCGACCACCGCGAGATAGGCGACGAAGATCAGAACCGGCACCAGCAGCCCGAGGGCGAGGGCTGCCCTCCGCGTGCTGACGACCGCAGCCAGGGTCGCGAGGACAGCTGCAGCGATCATGAGCTTTCGAGAGGGAAGCGCACGGCCCTGGAAGAACATCCCCACGATCCAGAGCGGAGCCACGGCGATCAGCGATGACGCTCCGTAGACGCCCACGATCACGTTCGGCCATGCGCCGGAGACGTCGGCATCGACGAGGACCTTGATCCACACCGCGGGCTCGAGCCCCACCGCACCCATCGTCCACAGCACCAGCACGGTGCCAGCCAGGACGGCGGTCGCCCACGCGGCGAAGCGCAGGAAGAGACCGAGCACACGCTCGTCCATCTGGCTGGCCCATGCCCAGAAGAGAACGGGGGCAGCCACCCAGCTGATGAGCGAGTGCGCGAAACCGGGGTTGCCAGCACCGCCGATCACGCCGATGAGAATCGCGCCGACAGCGCAACCCGCCGCCGCCAGGAGAAGCGGAGGAAGCCGACGAGGGTGGCGCGCGATTCTCCATACGCACCACATCCCGAGCAGCAGGAGCAGAGAAACGAGGACCGCGTTGTGCCCCACGGGCAGGACGATCAGGTAGGCGAGGATCGCCGCGGCCAGCACGTCCGCCGCCGTGTCGAGAGTCTGCAGAAACGGGCGCGCGCCCGTGGCGTCGGTCACTGGCAGGTGACGGCGTCCTGCGTGAGGACCGTCGGAGTGACGACCGGGGTGCTGTCGAGCTCGATCTTCGTGGGGGCGTCGGAGTCGGCGACGAACTCGTAGGTGAGCGTCCTGCTCTCCTGCGGCGCCAGCGTCAACCGCATCGTTCCGACGGTGAACTCCTGGTCCTTGCGCACCTCCGACTGCGCGAGCTCGGCGTCTGCCCTCTGCCCGACCGGCGAGTATCCCGGAGGGGCGAAGGCGAGGGTCTCCACCTGCATCGATCCCTTCGGCGTCTCGATCCCGACGCCGGTGACGTACTCGGGAAGCCCTCGCACCGAAGCGGGATCGACGGTGTTGGCAAGCGTCACCGTCACGAACACGTGACGGCGTCCGTCGGCGGCGCAGATCGGCTGACTCACGTCGATCGACTGGGTCATGTACCGCTGCATCTTCCCGGGCGTCCAGTCGATGAAGTAGACGCCGAACGCCTCCGTGCCTTCCGCCGCCCTCGGCCCGCGACGATCGAGGTCCGTGCCGGCGATGAGCTGCTGCTCCGACTCGCGGGCGCTCCAGATCGCGATCCGGCCCTCCTTCGCTGCGAGCCCGAGCACAGAGGACAGCTTGGCGAAATCGACCTGACCGCCCATCAGCTTCTGCAGTGTCAGCCCAGCGAAGACCTGGTTGATCATGTCGACCTCTGCGGGCTCGTACGTCTTGTAGAGGTCGCCGAGCAGCATCGCCACCGCGTTGGAGTTCGAGATCTCCGGACCGCCGGGGATAGCGACCGGCCCGGTCGCGACCAGGAGGTAGCTCAGGGCGACCGTATCGAGGGAGACGACCGCGTCGACCTCGACGCCCTTGGCCTCACGCCACATGTCGCGTGCGATCTCGAACGTCCTGTCGAAACGGGGCGAGCGGGTGAGCGCCTGAACGTAGCTGCCGAACAGCGAGCCGTACAGGTCGGTCTCCTCCTGCGTCACTCCCCCGACCGGTGGACGGAAGTTCGGGAAGTCGCGACCGGAAGCCGACGACTGGTTCACGATCGAGATGGCGCCGTTGTCGATGTGCACCTGGGCCATGGAGCCGATCGTGCCGCCACCGGACATCACCTCTCCATTGTTCTGGAAGATGACCAGCACGTCGCGGGGTCCCCCCTCTCCCAGCATCTCGGGGAGGGCTTCGACAAGCGGCATGACGCCGGCGAGTGTGCTCGCAGCCGGCTTCAGAACCTTCTCGATGCGTTCCACACCGGATGCCACGGGCCCGAGGAGCGCGTCATGATCGACGCCCGCCAGCATCGATGAGGCAGCGCGCACGGCCTGGTCGGCCGACCGCGCGATGTCCCCGATGCCGTGGATCGCCTGGAGGTCGAGCCCGCCGTCGGAAGGACGAAGTGCTGCGATGTCGATCCCCGAAGCGGGAAGGAGCGCCTTAGTGGCCAGCTCGTCGACGGCCGCGGTCGCCATGCGGACGCCATGGAGGTTGGGGCCGATCACCGGCACCCACTCCAGCGATTCCCAGAGGAATCCGCTGGTCTGCTCGTGCGCGGAAGCGGCGGTCTTCGTCAGCTCCTCCGCCGCGGCCTGCGCGCCCGCAGTGTCGCCGGAGGCGATCAGCCCGGGGATGCTCTGGGCCAGCGGCACCGAAGCCTCGAGCTTGTCCTTGGCGTCGAGCGCCTTCGGAATGAGGATCGCCGCGATCACGGCGACGGCGATGAGCAGTGCGAGCACGACGCCCACCACCCACAGGATGATCCGGGTGCGGCGACTCTTTCGACGCTGCTGCTCGTTCTGGGCTCGACGCGCGCGTCTGGAGTCTCGGGTCACCGCAATATACTACCGAGGTGGACCTGAGCAGCGTCGCAGACCGCGACGCACGCCCATGGCGGGGGTTCGCCCACACCATGGAGGAGTGCACGTGAAAGCTGTCATCGTCGGTCAGGGATATGTCGGGCTTCCGGTAGCCATGCGCGCCGTGCAGGTGGGCATGACCGTCGTCGGACTCGATGTCGACAGCGTGCGGATCGCCGCTCTGCACGCCGGTGAGTCGTACGTCGATGACATCTCGTCGGAGCAGCTGAAGGAGGCGATCGCTTCCGGTCGCTATCTCGCGTCCTCCGACTACGACGACACCGAGGGCTTCGACGTCGCGGTGATCACGGTCCCCACCCCGCTCCGCGAGGGCCTCCCCGACATCTCCTACATCGAGTCGGCGGGAGCATCGTTGGCGACCCGACTCACCCGCGGGGCGACGGTCGTGCTCGAGTCCACGACCTACCCGGGCACGACAGAGGAGATCCTCGTCCCCCTCCTCGAGGCCGGCTCCGGGCTCCGGGCAGGACAGGACTTCGCCGTCGGATACAGCCCGGAGCGGATCGACCCGGGCAACCCCACGTGGGGCTTCGTCAACACACCGAAGGTCGTCTCCGGCATCGACGAGCAGTCACTCGGCAAGGTGAAGGCCTTCTACGACCTCCTCGTGGACCGGACGGTGAGCGTGACCACGCCCAAGGAGGCCGAGCTCACCAAGCTTCTCGAGAACACGTTCCGCCACGTCAACATCGCCCTGGTGAACGAACTCGCCGTGTTCGCGCACGAGCTGGGCGTCGACATCTGGGAATCGATCGATGCCGCGGCGACCAAGCCGTTCGGGTACATGAAGTTCACCCCTGGCCCCGGTGTCGGCGGCCACTGCCTTCCCGTGGATCCGAGCTACCTCTCGTGGCAGGTGCGGCGCAAGCTCGGACGCAGCTTCCGCTTCGTCGAGTTGGCGAACGATGTCAACGACCACATGCCGGACTACGTCGCCCAGCGTTCCATGGAACTGCTCAACGAAGACCGGCGCTCGCTGAACGGGTCGACGATCCTGCTGGTCGGACTCGCGTACAAACGCGACACCGCCGACATCCGCGAGTCCCCCTCGCTGCGCCTCATCGAGCTGCTCACCTCCTTCGGCGCGTCCATCCGCGGCGCGGACCGCCACGTCGAGTCGCACCGGTGGCCGGCCGCCGTCGAGCGTGTGGAGCTCTCCGCTGCGGAAGTGGAGGCCGCGGATCTGGTCATCCTGGTGACCGACCACTCCGACTTCGACCTGACGCTGCTGCATGAGTCCCCGACGCCGGTGCTCGACACCAAGGGCCGGCTCACAGGACCCAGGGTCGTTCGTTTGTGAGCTCGCTGCGCCTGATCCTCACGTCCTCGGCTGCCGCGGTCGCGACACTCTCCGTTCAGGTCCTCGGCCTCATCACCCTCGCCCCCACGGACTTCGGGCTCTTCTCGATCGTCTATCTCGCCGGCGCCTTCGCGCTGTCGCTCGCACTCTCCCTCATCTGCGAGGCGGCGACCCGTTCACGCCAGGACGTCCCCACCTCCTGGCCGGACTTCAGCGGTGCGTCGACGGAGTTCGCCCTGATCTTCGCCGCCGTCTCCGCACTCGTCGTCTCCCTGACGAACTCGCCCCTGACGCCGTACTGGTGGCTGATCGCGCTCGCCATCGGCGGCAGCGCCTACCGCTCGACCGCACGGTTCTACGCGGTCGAGAACAGCGACACACGCGGGTCGGTCGTCGGTGACGCCATCGCCGCCATCGTCGCCGTCGTCCTCAGCGTCGTGACCCTCACCCTCCACAGCGGCGAGCTCTCCTGGGTCCTCGGCACCTGGGCGGCGTCGAGCGTCGTCGCCGCCGTGTTCTCGAGGTGGCCGGCTCTGAGTCGACCTGGCGTGCTCGTGCGCTGGACCCGTCAGCGCTGGACCGCCATCGCTCCCCTCGTGCGCGACTCCCTGATCATGGATGCTTCTTCGATCGGTACCCCCTACGCGCTGGCCCCGATCCTCGGAGTGGGCCCGTTCGGTGTCTACCGGGCCGTGTCGAACGTCGCCGCACCGGTGCGCCTGCTGCTGAATCCGATCCGGCCGCGCATCGCCCGACTGCGGATGTCTGCGTCGACCGTCGGCGCGGTCGTGGCCGGCGGTATCGTGCTCGGCGGTCTCGCCGCCGGGGTGCTGCTGCTGCTCGGCGAGACGTCCTGGCCGCTCGGCACTCTCCGGGACCTGATTCCGTTCGCCGCACCGACCGCGATCTTCGTCATGGCGAACATGGTGGGACACACCTTCTACATCGTGTCCCGGCTGCGGGCCTCACGACGCGGCCTGCTCGCGGCGCGGCTCGTCCAGACCGCGCTGGGCGTCGTCGGGCCGCTGGCGGGTGCTCTGCTGGGCGGGCTGAGCGGAGCGATCTGGGCATACGCCCTCTCCACCCTGCTGTCGTCGCTCTTCTGGCTGCTCGTCGCCCGCCGCGCGGATCAGCTGCCGGTCACCGCCTGACGCCAGACCGACTCCCACGCCGAGAAGCTGTAGTGATCCCGGACTGTGCGGTGACCAGCGGCTCCCCGCTCCCCGCGTCGCGTCGCGCTCTCCGAGAAGAAGCCGATGAGGGCGTCCGCCCAGTCGTCCGTGCTCTCGGGTGCGATGCCGTCACCTCTGCGCAGGATCTCGGCGTTCACCCCGACCGGGTCACCCATCATCGGAAGCCCGGCCGCGCCGTACTGCAGCAGCTTGTAGCCGCACTTGCCCCGCGACCAGGCGGAATCCGGTGTCGGCATCAGCCCGAGATCGGCGTCGGCGAGCACGGCACCGAAGGTCTGCGGCGACCACGCCACCCGGTCGACGATCGCGTCCAGCGGTCCGAGCTCCGCGTCCCCCGCGCTGACGACGGTGAGCCGCATGCCCGTCCGCTCATGCGCGTACAGCAGCGCAGACTCGATGTCGCGCAGATAGCGCTCCGTGGCGGGCGAGCCGATCCATATCGCGCGCGGCGTCTCCCCGATGTCGAAGCTCGTCTTGCGCGAGTAGTCCGCCGGATCCACGCAGCTCGGGATCACGGTCACGCGAGGGTTGATCCGACTCGCCGCCTCGGCGAGTGTGGCGTTTCCGGCGATGACGACGTCGGCCGCGCCGACCGCCGCTCGCCAGATCGCCGCCTTCGGGAACGGGCCCCGGCGGTCGAGGTGGAGGGCGTCGTCGAAATCATAGATCCCGACGCGCTCGCCACCCAGCAGACGCCTCTCCACACCGCCACGGCTCAGCGGACTCGCCTGCCGCGACACCAGCACTCGCGCGTCGCGCGGAGGCCTGCGACGCAGCTCCGCCTCGGCCGCGAGCAGCCGCCGAGGAGACTTCAGGAGAGACCGTCCGGAGTTGGTCGCACCGTGGAGATACGAGTGCGTGACCGCGGGCACCTCCAGCCTGTCGAGCCAGTCGAAGACGCGGACCCGTGCGCTTCCCGCACTGCGCCCGTAACTGGTGTACGTGTGCAGCGCCGTCATGATGCCGCCCGCCGGCGAGAGCCGATCACCCCGAGCACCACGATGATCGCGGCTGTGACGAGGTACAGCGTGTTGTTGGTCTTCTGCGCGAACGTGACCAGGAACAGCGTCGACACCAGCAGGGCCGAGAGCCACCATCGCACGGGCGACGCCCGCCGCGTGGAGTACAGGTAGGCCACGAGCGCACCGATCGCCGCCGCGCCGACGGCTGCGCCGACGACCCGCCAGTCCCGGTAGAACGGCTCCAGCCACGTGTACACGTTCGTCAGTGTGCCCACGTCGACGAACGGCGCCGAGGATTCCCAGGTGCGCAGCCCGGGGATCAGACCCAGGATGGGCTCGAAGAAGGCCGTTCCGAAGGTCTGCGGGTTGTAGTCGCCGTAGACGAGGCGAGGCCCGCCCACCGGGGGCCACGCGCCGTTGGTGGAATCCACGAGGGACAGGAACGCGGGCACGCCCGCGGTCAGGTAGATGAAGGGGCTGGAGAGTCCGGAGGCGCTCAGGGCAGGCGAGACGTTGCCGCCGACATCACCCGTCTTGCCGAGTGCACCGGCGAGCACCTGGAAAGCGAGAAGCGCTCCGACGCCGATGGCTGCGATCGACACCGCCATCACCCACGGCCGGCGGTACCACGCACGCTCAGCCCCGCCCCGCCAGGAGCGCGCGTAGAGGAGGAGAAGGGCAGCGATCGCGAGCAGAACCCCCGCGAAGAGGTTCGTCCGCTGCAGCAGGGCGAGCATCGAGGCGGCGAGCAGGACCGCGGCCGGCACGCGCCACCACCACGCGAGTCCGTTCCGGACCGACCCGGGGACGATGAGGATCGCCAGCAGAAGAGGTCCGACGTACATCAGCAGACGCGCCCACAGGGGCACCCCGGCGAGGTACGACTCGGCGGCGCCTCGGATCGTCTCGGGATGGAACCAGAAGGCGTCCCACCCGAAGCGCTGGAGGATGGTCCAGATGTACACCCCGAAACCCAGCGCGTAGGCGCCTGCGAGGATCAGCAGGACTCGCCGGCTGACGAGCGCATGGTCCCGCGGTGCCAGGTCGGCGCCGCGTGCCTTGCGGGCTGCGAGCGCGACACCTCCCCACGCCCCGACGGAGAAGAACGCGATACCGACCAGCAGCACGCCCCACGCGGCGATCGATGCACCGTGATAGGCGATGAGCCCCGACCCGATGAGGACCAGCGTCACCGCCCACACCGCGTTGTGCACGACCACGGGAAGGAACGCTCGTCGCGCGATGAACCAGGTCAGGACGGTCAGCCCGATGAGCACGGCGACGACGACGAGCGCGCCGACGCCGTTGGAGACGTCCGTCATCGCCGACCCCGCTCCATCTCACTCCGCAGGAAGTCGGACACCGATGCATGGACCGCGTCACGTCGGAAATGCTCGACCACGAAGTCGCGGGCGTTCGCGCCCAGGTCCGCCGCGAGATGCGGATCCTCGATCACCCGCTGCAGAGCATAGGCGAGCTGACCCGCGTCCCCCGCCGTCACCATGAGTCCGGTGCGCTCGGGGATCACGGAATCCACCGCTCCGGTCGCATCCGTCGTGACGACGGCGATCCCTGTCGCCCCGGCCTCCAGCACGACGTTGGGAAAACCCTCGCGCAGGGTCGGGAGGCAGAGGGCTCGCATCAGGGGATAGTACATCGATGTGTCCGGCACGGCTCCGAGCACGATCGGGGCGCGCCGCAGTCGCGAGAAGGAGTCCAACTCCGCACCGTCGACGCCGCCCACGATCAGCAGCTGGTACTCCGCTCCGCGGTCGTCCAGGAGGCGGCAGGCCTCGGCGAGGACCTCGAGGCCCTTGTCGTGGTTGAGTCTGCCGACGAAGCCGATGACGGGGACACCGGGCAGGAGGCCATCGACCTGCGCCGCCGTGTTGCCGGGGGCGAAGCGATCCACATCCACACCGTTGGAGCTGCCTCTGCCGCGCACGGTGATGCGTGCGGCCGGCGCGAGCCGCAGGGACACGACGCGCTGGCGGAGGCTCGGGCTCACGGCCAGCGTGGAGGTCGCGAGGCGGATCGTCAGACGCTCCATGATCGTCAGCACCCGCCGAGTCATCCCCGCTGCGGTCTCCAGCCGGAGCCCGCGCAGGTGATACACACGAGTGCGAACGCCGAGCAGTCGGGCGGCGGTGATGCCGAGCAGGCCTGCTTTCGGGGTGCCGACGAAGACGACGTCAGGTCGGAGGCGGCGGATCAGCCGCATCCAGTCACGAAGCCCGCGGACGTCCCCGACGATGTCGATCTCCCTGGCCATGGGAAGCGGGTGCACCGAGACGCCGGGAGACGATGCGAGCGCGTCGAGTCTCTCGCCGGGCGAGCTCGCGACGTGCACCTCCCATCCGTCAGCGATCAGCCGCTGCGGCAGCCCGGACAACAGGCCGATGGAGACGTCCGCCGTGACGCCGATCAGTATGCGAGCTGTCGCGGCCGGGGTCACGAGTCCTTGCTCCGGAACCACGCGACGGTCTTCGCGATCCCTTCCTCGAGCGGGACGGGCTGCACGTCGGGGAACAGCTCCCGCAGACGAACGCCGTCGGACTGGGAGGCACGTACATCGCCAGGACGCGGATCGACGTGCTCGACGCTCACCGTGCGGCCGGTCTGATCTTCGATGACGGTCACCAGCTCGCGCAGCGTGGTGTTGGTTCCGAACGCGAGATTCACGGGATGTCCCGACGTCACGCGGTCTCGGACGGCGACCATGAGCGCATGCGTCACCGTGTCGACGCTCGTGAAGTCCCGCGACTGCAGGCCGTCGCCGTGGATGGTGAGCGCGCGCCCGGCGAGGGCCGCGTCGACGAACCTCGGGATCACGGCGGCGTACACATGGTCGGCCGGCTGGTAGGGACCGTAGACGTTGAAGAAGCGGAACGCCAGGGTCGGAAGACCGTAGGAGTACTGGTAGGCCAGCACGTAGGCCTCTCCCCCGAGCTTGGTCGCCGCATACGGGCTCATCGGCCGCGTCCAGTCGAACTCCGACTTCGGCAGAGCGGGGTTGGCGCCGTACACGGAGCTCGAGGATGCCATCACCACGTAGGCGTTCTCGCGCCGGGCCGCTTCGAGCACGGTCAGCGTCCCCGTCAGGTTGGCGACGTGAGAGGCGACGGGGTCGTCGATGGACCGCGGGACGCTGCCGAGCGCGCCCAGGTGGACGACCGCGTCCGCGCCGACCGTGGCGGCGGCGACCGCTTCGGCATCGGCGACGGACCCGCGGTGCAGCGTGATCCGCGTTCCGGCGAGGTTGGATTCGCGTCCCGTGCTGAAGTCGTCCAGCACGTGGACATCGACATCGGACGCCTCGTCGTTGAACCGTCGCACGAGGTTCGAACCGATGAACCCGGCACCGCCGGTGATGACTACCTTCACGAGCTGTGACTCTTTCCTGTTGTTCTGTGGATACGAGCGGGCACTCCCACCAGTGTCACCCGTGCAGGGGCGTCCTTGGTCACGCACGCAGCCGCACCGACCGTGACGTCCGCACCGATGCTCAATCCCTGCAGCACCACCGATTTCGCGCCGATGAGCACGCGCTCTCCGATGCGCACGTCCCCCGACACCACCGATCCCGGATTCAAGGACACCGCATCCGCGAGGACGCTGTCATGGCCGACGATGGCTCCCGGATTCAGGTGAGCGTGTCGTCCGACCCGGACATTCGTCGACACCAGCACACCGGCGCACACGACCGTGCCGACGCCGATCGTCGTCAGGGACCCGATCGACGCGCCGGGGTGCACCAGCGTCTCCGCCCGGTCGCTTCCCACCCGCGCGGCGATGTGCGCGCGATGTTCGGGCGACCCCACCGCGATGACGAACGACGACGCCGGGTGCGCGGCGAGTGCCGCATCGATGGTGCCGAGATGGCGATGGCCCCGATCGGCCAGACGCTCCAGAGCGAGAGGGCTGGGGGCGTCGTCGGCGAAA
Organism: Microbacterium sp. CCH5-D1; assembly: GCF_001557335.1. NCBI lineage: Bacteria > Bacillati > Actinomycetota > Actinomycetes > Micrococcales > Microbacteriaceae > Microbacterium > Microbacterium sp. CCH5-D1. The sequence goes on along the minus strand of NZ_LSJW01000175.1, from coordinate 11,306 downwards.
CCGAGCACGTCGAAGCGGGGCGACACCGCGTTCAGGGCTTCGACGACGTCCAGCGTCTCGCGCGCGAAGCCTCCGGCGCCGAGGATGATCAGCTCACGCATCGGCATCCTTCAGACCTCGGAACTCCGGCATCGTCGCGTGCCCGTCGGCGCTGACCCCGTCACGGCGCACCACGACGGCGACCGTGCGCCACAGGATCCAGAGGTCGAGCCTCATCGATCGTGTGTCGACGTACTTCACGTCGAGCTGCAACCGCTCATCCCAGTCGACGGTGTTCCGACCGCTCACCTGCGCCAACCCGGTGACCCCTGGTCGCACCTCATGCCGACGAGCCTGCACTGGCGTGTACCGGTCGAGGTAGGAGACGAGGAGAGGGCGTGGACCCACCAGGCTCATATCGCCGAGCAGCACGTTCCAGAAGGTCGGCAGCTCGTCGAGGCTGGTGCCGCGCAGCAGACGCCCGAACGCGGTCAGCCGCGCCGCGTCGTCGGCGGTGCCGACCGCAGGATCGGCGGGGCGCATGGTGCGGAACTTGTAGAGGGTGAAGACCTTCCCCTCGCGTCCCGGCCGCGGCTGCCGGAAGATCACCGGGTGACCGAGGTTCACCAGCACCAGCGCGGCCACGATGATCTGCAGGGGAAGGGAGAGGATCAGGACCACGGCGGCGACACCGAGGTCGAGCGTGCGTTTGGCCGCATCGAAGAAGACTCTGCTCATGCGCGCTCAGCCAGGAAACCGCGGATCAGGGTCTGCACACGCTCCATCTGCTCCTCGGACAGCGCCGACCCCGACGGCAGCGTGATGCCCACGCGGAAGAAGCGCTCCGAGACCCCGTTCACCGCGGCCGGGGCCTCGGCGAAGACGGGCTGCAGATGCATCGGCTTCCACAGCGGTCGGGATTCGACGTCATGAGAACCGAGGTGCGCGGAGAGCTCGGAGGCACTCCAGCCGGTGACGTCCTCGTCGACGAGCACGGCGGTGAGCCACGCGTTGTCCTCGGCATCGTGGTCTCCGCCGAACACCGAGACGCCGTCGATGTCCGCGAACAGCGCGCGGTACTCGTCGCGCCAGCGGTGACGTCGGCGGATCATGTCGTCGAGGCGGGACAGCTGTGCGCGACCGAGCGCGGCGAGGAGGTTGCTGAGCCGGTAGTTGTAGCCGATGTCGGTGTGCTCGTAGTGCGCGACCGGCTGTCGCGCCTGCGTCGCGAGATAGCGGACGCGATCTGCGATCTCCGCGTCATCGGTCACCAGCATGCCGCCGCCGGAGGTCGTCATGATCTTGTTGCCGTTGAAGGAGAAGACCGACGCGCGCCCGAAGCTGCCTGCGGGTCGGCCGCCGCGGCGGGCTCCGAGCGACTCGGCGGCATCGGCGAGCACCGGGATCCCGTACGCGTCGACGATCTGCTCGATCGCCTCGAGATCGGCGACCTTGCCGAGCAGGTCGACGGGGACGATCGCCTTCGGCGGTGTGCCCTTCGCCTCGAGTTCCGTGATGACCTCGCGGAGCAGGCCCACATCCATGTTGCCCGTCACCGGGTCCGCGTCGATGAAGTACGGCGTCGCGCCCGTGTAGGCGATCGCATTGGCGGTGGCAGCGAACGTGAAGCTCGACGTGACGACGATGTCGCCGGCACCGACCCCGAGCGCGAGAAGTCCGAGGTGGAGCCCTGCCGTCCCCGAGCTCAGCGCGACCGCGTGGCGCACTCCGACCCTGTCGCACATCTCGTGCTCGAAGGCGTCGACGTCCGGACCGAGCGGAGCGACCCATCCGGACCGCAGTGCGGCGACGATCGCCTTCTCCTCGAGCTCGCCGACATCGGGAGACGACATGTAGATCCGGTCGTTCATCGCGGGAGGTCTCCTTCTCGACCATGGGCGGACACGGCAGCCTCTGCGGGAACGAGCCGGCGCATCCAGCCGCCGAGGTCGAGCGCCTCCGGGCTGATGCTCCCGATCGACGTGTGCTGGATCTGGGGGTGGAAGGGTCGTTCGACGACCTCGTCTTCACCGACCAGTTCCTCGTGCAGCTTCTCGCCTGGGCGCAGACCGGTGTAGACGATCTCGATGTACTCGCCGGACATCGCGATCATGCGTTGCGCGATGTCGAGGATCTTCACCGGCTCACCCATGTCGAGGATGAGCACTTCGCCCGGCCGGCCGATGCTTCCGGCCTGGATCACCAGTTGGCACGCTTCGGAGATCGTCATGAAGTATCGAGTGACCTCCGGGTGGGTCACGGTCACGGGCCCGCCTGCCTCGATCAGGGTCCGGAACATGGGGAGCATGGAGCCCCTGCTGCCGATCACGTTGCCGAAGCGCACGGAGAGGTACCGCCGATGCGAGCTCTTCGCGGCCCACACCGTGAGCTTCTCCGCCACGCGCTTGGAGTGTCCGAGAACGCTCGAGGGGTTCGCCGCCTTGTCGGTGGAGATGTTCACGAACGTCTCGACATCGACATCGAGGGCGGCTTCGAGCACGTTCCGGGTGCCGAGCACGTTCGTCTTCCAGGCCTCTTCGGGATACTGCTCGAGCATGGGCAGATGTTTCAGCGCCGCAGCGTGGAAGACGACTTCGGGGCGATGACGACGGAAGATCTCGCGGAGCGATTCGACATCACGGATGTCGGCGAGGACGACATCCTCGGTGTCGAGAAGGCCGTGACCGGAGATGCTGAGCTGGCTTCCCTGCAGGCCGCTCTCGTCGCGGTCGAGCATGACGAGCACGTCCGGACCGAACTGCGAGAGCTGACGGCAGAGCTCGCCGCCGATCGACCCGCCGGCCCCCGTGACGAGCACACGCTTCCCCGTCACGTATCCCGCGATCGACTTGACATCGGTGTCGACGGGTTGACGGCCGATGAGGTCTTCGATGCTGACATCCCTCAGGTCCCGGATGCGGCTCGCGCCCTGCAGGACCTTGTCGAGTTCGGGGAGCACGAGCACGTTGAGACCGGCAGCGTTGCCCGCGTCGGTGACGCGACGCAGCAGTGCGGCGTCGGCGCGTCCTACCGCGATGATGAGCTCCGTCGCGCCGCTCAGCTCGACGGCAGCCCTCAGCTGAGCGAGCGTCCCGAGGACGGGAACCCCCTTGACCCGCAGGTTCCGCTTCTTGAGGTCATCGTCGATCAGACCGACGGGACTGAAGACCGGCTCCTTCGTCTCGTTGAGCATTCGGCTGATCAGCTGCTGGCCCACCCACCCGGCGCCGAACACCAGCACCTTGCGCGATCCTCCCGGAACGTCATCGCTCTTCCGGCTGAAGACGAGCGGCACGTAGCGGAAGACCAGCATCAGGACCAACGCGATCGCCGTCACGGAGAGGGCGGTTCGAAGGGCCTCCGCCGGCTGACGCATCCAGACGAGCAGCACGACCCCCATGAGGACACCCACGAGGAGCGCGGCTAGCCCCAGTGCGCGGACTTCCTCGATGGACCCGTACAGATAGCGCCCGCGATACAGGTGAAGGACGAACCCGGCAGCGAACTGCGCGGCGATGAGGCCCGCGACCACGATCAACGCGAACGGCCACACCGTCAGCGGGACAAGGAAGTCATAGCGCAGCAGCACCACCAGCAACGCGGCGATGGCCCACGCCACCGCGTCCGGGACCAACCGATTGACCGTACGGATACCCGTACCTTCTCCGATGCTCATTCGTTCCCTCCGTGTCGGTCAGCCGTCGCTCCGACCGTCGTGCGGCCCCCCATCACGAAGCGGAGACCGGCGTATGCGACGGCCAGCGCCAGGCCGATGAGTGCCCCCACCGGGAGCACGGTCACCGCGAGCGGCTGGACGGGCGCCACCGGCGTCACCGCTTCGAACGTCTCCGCGCTGACGCCGGATCCGGCCTGCTCCGCCGCGGACTCGGCGATCGCGGTCGCCATGGCCGCCGCCGTCCGAGGGTCCGTGTGCGAGACGGTCACCGCCGTGATCGAGGTCTCCGGACGCCACGTTGCGGAGACGCGGTCGGCGAGTTCGCTCCGCGATACGCCGAAGTCCTCGGCGATCGGGGCGAGGACGCTCTCCGAACGGGCGCGGACGGCAGCATTCGAAGCCACTGTGCGAGGGACGAAGGTCTCCCGGGTGTCGCCCGCGCTGAACACGATCTCCGCTTCCGCCTCATAGGTCGGAGGCGTGAAGACGAGCACCGCCGTCGAAGCGAGCACGCTCAGCAGGAAGACGGCCGTCATGCCCACCCATGCGCGTCTGAACGCGCCGAACCACTCCTCCGGCGACATGCTTCTCCTCTTCGAACCACATGGGCACGGAACGACTCTGTAATCCAGCATCCCAATACATCGGAGTCGGACGGTCAAAACACGCCAACAATCCCGATGTACGACGCTGCCGCTCCTGCGCGGTCTAGTCATTCTATTGGATGAAAAGTCGCACCCCATGCCGACATCGCCCGAGCCCGACGCCGTCGTGAGCGCCCGCTGCACGACAAAGGGGCCGGACCCGAAGGTCCGACCCCTTTGCGAGGAAGCAGGTGCTTACTTGATGATCTTCGTGACCGTACCGGCGCCGACGGTGCGTCCACCCTCACGGATGGCGAAGCCGAGGCCCTCCTCCATGGCGATCGGCTGGATCAGCTCGACCGTCATGTCGGTGGTGTCGCCGGGCATGACCATCTCGGTGCCCTCGGGCAGCGAGATGACGCCGGTGACGTCGGTGGTGCGGAAGTAGAACTGCGGGCGGTAGTTCGTGTAGAACGGGTTGTGACGCCCACCCTCGTCCTTGGACAGGATGTAAGCGGTGCCCTCGAAGTCGGTGTGCGGCGTGACCGAACCCGGCTTCACGATGACCTGGCCGCGCTCGACGTCCTCACGCTTGGTGCCGCGGAGCAGCAGACCACAGTTCTCGCCGGCCCAGGCCTCGTCGAGCTGCTTGTGGAACATCTCGATACCCGTGACCGTGGTCTTGACGGTCGGACGGAGTCCGACGATCTCGACCTCGGAGTTGATGGCCAGCGTGCCACGCTCGGCGCGACCCGTGACGACGGTGCCACGACCGGTGATCGTGAAGACGTCCTCGACGGGCATCAGGAACGGCTTGTCACGGTCACGCTCCGGGTCCGGAACGCTGTCGTCGACAGCCTGCATCAGGTCCAGGATCGCCTGGGTCCACTTCTCGTCGCCCTCGAGGGCCTTGAGAGCCGAGACGCGGACGACAGGAGCGTCCTCGTCGAAGCCCTGGCCTGCGAGCAGCTCGCGGACCTCGAGCTCGACGAGCTCCAGGATCTCCTCGTCGTCGACCATGTCGGACTTGTTCAGCGCGACCAGCAGGTACGGAACGCCGACCTGCTTGGCGAGCAGCACGTGCTCACGCGTCTGAGCCATCGGGCCGTCGGTGGCGGCGACCACGAGGATCGCGCCGTCCATCTGAGCCGCACCGGTGATCATGTTCTTGACGTAGTCGGCGTGGCCGGGAGCGTCAACGTGCGCGTAGTGGCGCTTGGGGGTCTCGTACTCGATGTGCGAGATGTTGATGGTGATTCCACGCTGGCGCTCTTCCGGCGCCGAGTCGATGGAAGCGAAGTCACGCTGCACGTTGGTGTCGGACGGGAACTTGTCAGCAAGCACCTTCGAGATCGCTGCGGAGAGCGTGGTCTTGCCGTGGTCGACGTGACCGATCGTTCCGATGTTGACGTGCGGCTTGGTCCGCTCGAACTTGGCCTTAGCCACTGGGTCCTCCTCAGGACGTCGTTGTAGAGGTGACCGGGCACTGGTTTGCGACCGGTTCTCTACGGGTTAGGTTCTCAGTTTAGTAGAGAGGGAATGTGAAGTTGTAGGTGACCTGGGAACCCCGGGTGCTTCGACAGGCTCAGCGACCCAGGGCTCCCAGAAGAGCGATTACTCGCCCTTGGTCTTCTGGACGATCTCGTCGGCCACAGCGCGGGGCACCTCAGCGTAGCTGTGGAACTCCATCGAGTAGACGGCACGGCCCGAGGTCTTCGAGCGCAGGTCGCCGATGTAGCCGAACATCTCGGACAGCGGGACCTGAGCGCGGACGACCTTGACGCCGGCAGCGTCTTCCATCGACTGGATCTGGCCACGACGCGAGTTCAGGTCGCCGATGACGTCGCCCATGTACTCCTCAGGAGTACGGACCTCGACGGCCATCAGCGGCTCGAGCAGCACGGGGTTGGCACGACGCGCGGCCTCCTTGAAGCCCATGGAGCCCGCGATCTTGAACGCCATCTCCGAGGAGTCGACGTCGTGGGCCGCACCGTCGACGATGGTCGCCTTGACGCCGACCATCGGGTAGCCCGCGAGCACACCGACGTTCATCGCGTCCTGGAAACCGGCGTCGATCGAGCCGATGTACTCACGAGGGATGCGACCACCGGTGACGGCGTTCACGAACTCGTAGGTCTTCTCGGAGTCGAGGTCGAGCGGCTCGATGGTGAACTGGATCTTGGCGAACTGTCCAGAACCACCGGTCTGCTTCTTGTGCGTGTAGTCGTGCTTCTCGACGGTCTTGCGGATCGTCTCGCGGTACGCCACCTGCGGCTTGCCGACGTTGGCCTCGACGTTGAACTCGCGCTTCATGCGGTCGACGAGGATGTCGAGGTGCAGCTCGCCCATGCCCTTGATGGTCGTCTGACCGGTCTCGGGGTTAAGCTCCGTGCGGAAGGTCGGGTCCTCTTCAGCGAGCTTCTGGATGGCGACACCCAGCTTCTCCTGGTCGGCCTTGGTCTTCGGCTCGATCGCGACCTCGATGACGGGCTCCGGGAACGTCATCGACTCGAGCACGACCGGCGCCGTCGGGTCGGTGAGGGTGTCACCCGTGGTGGTGTCCTTGAGGCCGATGACCGCGTAGATGTTGCCGGCGGTGACCGAGGGGACCGGGATCTCCTTGTTGGCGTGCATCTGGAAGATCTTCCCGATGCGCTCCTTCTTGTTCTTGGTCGAGTTGACGACGGCCGAACCGGAGTCGAGGTGGCCCGAGTAGACGCGCACGTAGGTGAGGCGACCGAAGAACGGGTGCACGGCGACCTTGAACGCGAGAGCTGCGAACGGGTCATTGGCGTCGGGGTGACGCTCGATGATCGTGTCGTAGTCCTTCGGGTCGTGCGCCTCGATCGAGCCCACGTCGAGCGGGTTCGGGAGGTAGTCGACGACCGCGTCGAGCATCGGCTGGACGCCGCGGTTCTTGAACGCGGAGCCGCAGAGCACCGGGTAGATCTCGCTCGCGACGGTCAGCTTGCGGATGGCGCCCTTGATCTCGGCGACCGTGAGCTCCTCGCCACCGAAGAACTTCTCCAGCAGCGCGTCGTCGGTCTCGGCGACGGTCTCGAGGAGCTGCTGACGGTACTCCGCCGCCTTCTCCTTGAGGTCTTCCGGGATCTCCTGGATCTCGTAGGAGGCGCCCATGGTGACGTCACCCTTGGAGTCTCCGGCCCAGACCAGTGCACGCATCTCGATCAGGTCGACGACGCCGATGAAGTCGCTCTCCGCGCCGATCGGCAGCTGGATCACGAGCGGCTTGGCGCCGAGGCGGTTGATGATGGTGTCGACCGTGAAGTAGAAGTCGGCGCCGAGCTTGTCCATCTTGTTGACGAAGCAGATGCGCGGGACGTTGTACTTGTCGGCCTGACGCCAGACGGTCTCGGACTGGGGCTCGACGCCCTCCTTGCCGTCGAACACGGCGACCGCACCGTCGAGCACGCGGAGCGAACGCTCCACCTCGACCGTGAAGTCCACGTGGCCGGGGGTGTCGATGATGTTGATCTGGTTCTTGTTCCAGTAGCAGGTCACGGCGGCAGACGTGATCGTGATGCCGCGCTCCTTCTCCTGCTCCATCCAGTCGGTGGTCGAGGCGCCGTCGTGCGTCTCGCCGAGCTTGTGGTTGACGCCCGTGTAGAACAGGATGCGCTCGGTCGTCGTGGTCTTGCCGGCATCGATGTGCGCCATGATGCCGATGTTGCGGACCTTGCTCAGGTCCGTGAGCACGTCTTGTGCCACAGGAGTGTCCTTATCTTTTGGAGCAGGTGTACTGCGAAGAGGGGGTGCCGGCCCCTCGGCGGGTGGCCGAGGGGCCGGCGGAGCTGTTTACCAGCGGTAGTGAGCGAACGCGCGGTTCGACTCGGCCATCTTGTGCGTGTCCTCGCGGCGCTTGACCGCGGCACCCAGGCCGTTCGACGCGTCGAGGATCTCGTTCTGCAGACGCTCGGTCATCGTCTTCTCACGACGGCCCTTCGCGTAGCTCACGAGCCAGCGCAGTGCGAGCGTGTTGGCGCGGTGAGGCTTGACCTCGACCGGCACCTGGTAGGTCGAGCCACCGACGCGGCGGCTGCGGACCTCGAGGGTCGGGCGCACGTTGTCGAGCGCCTTCTTCAGGGTGGCGACGGCGTCCTGACCGTTCTTCGCCTCGACACCGCGGAGGGCGCCGTAGACGATCGACTCGGCCAGCGACTTCTTGCCGTCGACGAGGATCTTGTTCACCAGCGAGGTGACGATCGGTGCGCCGTATACCGGGTCGTTGACGACGGGGCGCTTGGGGGCTGGTCCCTTACGAGGCATCTAACTCAACCCTTCTTCGCGCCGTAGCGGGAACGAGCCTGCTTACGGTTCTTGACTGCCTGGGTGTCCAGGGCGCCGCGGACGATCTTGTAACGCACACCGGGGAGGTCCTTGACACGACCGCCACGCACGAGCACGAGCGAGTGCTCCTGCAGGTTGTGGCCCTCACCGGGGATGTACGCGGTGACCTCGGTGCCGTTGCGGAGCTTCACACGAGCGACCTTGCGCATCGCCGAGTTCGGCTTCTTCGGCGTGGTGGTGTAGACGCGGGTGCAGACCCCGGCCTGCTGCGGGTTCGACTTGAGCGCCGGCGCCTTGGTCTTGGTGACCTTGGGCGAGCGACCCTTGCGAACCAACTGCTGAATGGTTGGCACGTTCTCTCCTCATAGTGCTGCACGGTGACAGCGTGATGGGTTTCACATCATGACCCACCGGCACGCCGGAACCGACGAGCTTTTGGTGTGATGGGTATGCCGTGGGGGCAGACCGACAGGTGCCGGCGCCCAGTGCGCACGCGGAGGCGTGCACACACCTGATCAAGTGTAATGCCGCGTAACGTAGCGGTCAAATGGGCGTGCCTGCGCTCGCACCTCAGGGCAGGTCGGGGTCGAACGGCGAGTCGAGCGATTCGGTCAGCTCGGCCAGCAGAGCCTCGATCTGCGGCTCGACGTGCTGCGAGACCGCGGCCTGGATCGAGATCCGGTGCCGCAGCAGGATGCCGCAGATCTCGCGGCCCACCAGGTTGGCGTACTCGTCGGCGAGTGCCACCTCCTGCCGGAGCGCGATCTTGGCCTCCTCCGTGAGCGGAGGCAGCGCGGGGAGCTCCGGGGCAGAGTCGTCCGCGAGCCCGGCGATGGTGAACAGGAACGGGGCGCCGGGAACCGGATCGGGATCGAGCGGGAGGCCGTCGAACTCGGGGTCGAGATCCTCCGCCGGGCGATAGCTGCGGGCACGGTTGCGCGCGGCCTGCTGGTCGAGTTCGCGCTGCAGCATCGGCAGGTTCCTCGCCGTGTACTCCGCGACGGCATGATCGACGATGGTCTTGATCCTGGTCGACAGCCCGTGCTGCACCCCGTGCGGCACGTTCGCCCCGATGCCGGCCGCCGAGAGGATCGGAGAGCCGAGACACCGACGACACGGCGCGACGCGACCGCGGTGGGTCGCCGGCTCCCAGCGCGGCACCCAGCGCAACCAGGCTTCGACGGCCTGGTCGACCTGCGTCTCCAACGAGCGCTCCACTCCACCAGCGTACGGCGCGTCGCCCCTCGCCGTCGCGATTTCCCCAGCCCGGCGGGGCGAAGACGGACGAGCGCCCGAAGGTCACTCCTCCTCTTCGCGCTCCCAGGGCCAGCGTGGATGCTCCGCACGGGTGCGCCGCAGGGCGATACCGCCCCACCCGGCGATCAGCGCAGCCAGCACGATGACAGCGCTCGTCCCGCCGCGCACCAGGTCTCCGGCGACCGCAGTCGCGAGCACGAGATCTCCGTCGCCGATGAGTACGGCGAACCAGACCACGACGAGGTGGGCGAGTCCCGCCGTCAGGGCGATCGCGACCGTCGCCACATAGGAGGGCTGCGACCGACGCAGCGTCGACCACAGGACGAGGGCGAAGGAGACGACGGCGGCGATCATCCCGGCCACTCCCGGCACCTGGCCCAGGTTCGGGACCGCGATGATGTCGGTGTCCGTGGCGACGCTCACCGCTCCGAGCCCGAAGACGGCGAGCGCGAAGAAGCCGATGGTGGCGAGGACCACCGCCAGGATGGCCGAAACCCCCGCGGACTCGGGTCCGCGGGGGTTCGGCGTGGTGGAGTTCGTGATTACCTCGCCAGCGTCGGGCCGGCTTCGAGCGTGCGCTCGTACTCGCGCTGCGCCTCGGCGTTCAGCTCGGTCTTGCGGGCGCCGCTGCGTGCGACCCACGCGCCGAACCAGATCGTGAGCTCGCGGGCGAACACGAATGCCGCGATCGCGAGCGGAGCGAGCAGCTGCTCGCCGACGAGGTCGAGGCCCTGGCTCGAGCTGAGCTTCCAGAACGGGGCTTCGAAGAGCTGCCCGAGGATGTGGCCGCCGTACGCGATGACGCCGACGATGAGACCGAAGACGACCCAGAGTCCCCAGCGACCGCGGTTGATGATCGCGCCGAGCAGCCAGAACCCGAGGAAGAACACGACGACGGGCGTCCAGAACCCCCAGGTGGACAGCGGGGCGACAGCACTCTGACCGATGTTCTCTCCGGTCACGTCACCGGCGATCGCGCCGAGACCGAGCCATGCACCGAGGTACAGGACCGCGAAGACGAGGGTGGCGAGAAGCCCGATGGCCCCTGCCGTGCCGCGGTTGCCCCGGTCACGGGGAGGCTCGGGAGCCTGGACGAAGATCGGCTGCGGCTGCGCTGCGGCCGCGACCACCAGCGGCTCCGAGGGGACGACACGCGTCTCGGCCTCATCGCCGTACTGGGCGTAGGCGGCTCCCGCCATGCCGGACTGCTCGTGACCGAAGGGCACGGGCTCGCCCACGACGGGCTCCGGGTAGAAGGAGGTGTTCTCGGCGTCGGCCTGAGCCCTGACCTCTTCGGCACGGTCGTACGACGCGGCGGAGGAAGCGGGGGTCACCGCGGGGGGCGGCGATGCGAAGGTTCCGGGGTGTTCGCGCTCGGCCGCTTCGAAAGCGGCGAGGTCGGGATCCACGGGTGCGGCGGCCGGCGTGACGTCGCCACCGTCTGCCACGGTCTCGCCGGAGCCGGGGACATCCGCACCTGCGGCCGCGGCGGCATCCAGACC